>JAHJOV010000023.1 GCA_018820085.1 Patescibacteria group bacterium | reverse complement strand
ATGCTTACTACTCTTGTTCGTGTTATTAAATCAGGTTGGGCAAGTTTCTGGCGTAATAAGTGGCTTTCTTCAGCTGCCATTTCAATGGTTAGCTTGGCTATTTTTGGGATTACTAGTTTAATTTTAGTCAATGTTTTAATTAATTCTTTAATAGATGGCTTAGAGGATAAGATTGATATTAGTGTTTACTTTAAATTAGATACTGCTGAAGAAGATATTTTATCCGTTCGAAATGATTTAACTAAATTAGTTGAAGTTAAAAGTGTAGAATATATTTCAACTCAAGAAGCTTTGGATAGATTTAAGGAAAGACACAAGGATAATGAAATTTTAATGCAGAGCTTAGAAGAGTTAAATACTAATCCATTGGAGGCTAGTTTAAATATCAAGGCAAAGGAAGCTTCTCAATATGAAACAATCGCTAGTTTTTTTAATCAAGGCAATGCTCAGGATATTATTGATAAGATAAATTATTTAGAGAATAAAGCTGTTATCGTTCGGCTCGCTTCAATCACAAAAACAATTCGCCAGGTTGGTTTTATAATTTTATTGATTTTAGCTGTTTTAGCTGTTTTGGTTTCTTATAATACTATCCGTTTAACCATTTATAGTTCTAGTAAAGAAATCAAGATAATGAAATTAGTCGGTGCTAGTAATTGGTTTACTCGTGGTCCTTTTGTTATTGAGGGGGCTCTTTACGGAGTTATTGCTGCTATCATTGCCATGCTTGTTATGTATCCTGTTTTATGGTATCTTTCCCCAAGAATTACTGCTTATCTACCCGGAACTGACTTATTTTATTTTCTTCAAGTCAATCTAATTGTTCTTTTATTTTTTCAAATATTGATTGGTCTTGTTCTGGGTATTGTTAGTAGTTTAGTGGCTATTAGAAGATATCTGGAGGTTTAATTTTGCCGGGTCGTCTAATGGTAGGATCCATGCCTCTGGAGCATGTTATCGGGGTTCGAGTCCCTGCCCGGCAGCTGTTTATGAAGAATATTATTTATGCTATTATTATTTTGTTAGTTACAGCCGGAGGTCTATATTTTTTATCTAAAATCGAAGATTATAAAGAGATTGAGCCGGTTCAGTTTGATGACCAGGGATTACAGTTGCCGGGTGAGCCGGCGCCGGCAGAGGAAACAAATGCGTATGGCGGTATGACTAAAGAAGAATTTTGGAGTCAATTAAGAGCTGAAATTATTCAGCCAGGAGAAGGTGATGGGGCTAAAAATGGGGACCAGTTAACCGTTCATTATATTGGGACTTTAGAAGACGGAACTAAGTTTGATTCCAGTGTTGATCGAGGACAGCCTTTTCAAGTTACCTTGGGAGCTGGTCAAGTAATTCAAGGTTGGGAATTAGGTTTGGTTGGAATTAAAAAAGGTGAAGTTAGAAGATTGTTTATACCCTCTCAGTTTGGATATGGTGAACAAGGCGCTAGTGATTCTATACCTCCTAACTCTAATTTAATTTTTGAAGTTCAGTTATTGGAAATTAACTAGGATATGAATAAAAAGAAAGTCCAAATTATCATTCTCATTTTATTAATGGCTTGGTATGGGCTTTTTTTTATGTATAAAATTGATCTGACGGTTGTTGATTTAGGACGGCATATTATTAATGGACAAATGATTTTAGCTGGTCAGTTTGGTATTTTAGATACTAATTTTTATTCATATACTGAACCTGATTTTCCGGTAATTAATCATCATTGGGGAGGAGGAGTAATTTTTTATCTTATTTGGAAAGTTTTTGGTTTTGCTGGACTATCTATTTTGTATTTAATTTTAAGTTTAATTATCTTCTATTTATTTTTTCGGTTGGCTCAAAAAGAATCTAATTTTAAAGTTGCTTTGATATTTTCTTTGTTATTAATTCCTTTAATGACTGCTCGTAGAGAAATTAGGCCAGAAATCTTTTCGTATTTTCTAATGGCATTGTTTTTTTGGATTCTTTGGCATTGGCATAAGGGAAAAATATCAGATAAGTGGCTTTGGCTTTTGCCAATCTTAGAAATTTTTTGGGTTAACACTCATATCTATTTTATTTTTGGTCCAGCTTTAATAGGGTTATTTTTAGTGGATTGGGTTATTAAGAATAAAAAGGTCCGACCTTTACTAAGGTCTAACCTTTTTATTAATTTGATTCTAACTAGTTTAGCCACTTTAGTTAGCCCTTTTGGTTTAAAAGGATTGCTTTATCCTTTTAATATTTTTAAAGAATATGGTTATCGGATTGTTGAAAATCAATCAGTTTGGTTTTTAGAAAATTGGGGATTTAAGAGTCCTAATTTACGTCTTTTTGAAATATGTTTAATTCTTCTAATTACAAGTTTTATAGTTCTTTTAATCAGAAATCGTAAAAAGTTTTCTTTTATCTATTTTGTTTTAGCTCTTGTTTGGGGTGGTCTTGGTTGGTTAGCTATTCGTAATTTTACTATGTTTGGTTTTTTTGTTTTGTTGATTATTTCTTTTAACATTAAAAAATTTGGTTTCAAATTTAAAAAGATTTCTCTTTCAGTAATTATTTTTGTATCTTTAGCCATTTTTTTAATTAGTTTTTTTGTCTATTATCCTAAATTGCCATTAGATCAGGATAGATTTGGATTCGGCTTAATGCCGGGGAATAATGGTTCAGCTCAGTTTTTTAAAGATCAGAATCTTCAAGGACCGATTTTTAATAATTACGACATTGGTGGCTATTTGATCTATTATTTTTATCCTCAGGAAAAAGTTTTTACTGATAATCGACCCGAGGCCTATTCAATCTCTCATTTTCAAGATATATATATTCCAGCTCAAACAAATAATTTAGTTTGGCAGGAATTGAATAAGGAGTATAATTTTAATATGATTTTCTTCTCTCATCGAGATTATACTAACTGGGGTCAACAGTTCTTGATTGAACGAGTTCAAGATCCTGATTGGGCTGTTGTTTACTTTGATTCTTACGCTATTATTTTTCTTAAAAATATTGAGATAAATAGGCCTATTATAGAACAATATCAAATTCCTAAAGAATATTTTGGTTTTTAAAAAATGGATAAAAAACTCTCTATTATCATTCCAGTCTTAAATGAAGAAGCAACTTTAGAAAAAATACTTGAGCGAGTTTCTCAAGTACCAGTTTTGGATTATCAAAAAGAAATTATTGTTGTTAATGATGGTTCAACCGACCAAACAGGGGAAATTTTAAAAAAAGTTAAAGACAAGTTCAATTTAATTATTCTAAAGCATAAAAAGAATCGAGGTAAGGGACAAGCTTTAAGAACTGGTTTTAAGGTAGCCACTGGTCAAGTTATTGTTATTCAAGATGCTGATTTGGAATATGATCCTAATGATTTTCAAAAGCTTTGTCATGTTTTTGAAAAAACTGGTTCAACGGTTTATGGTTCGCGGAATCTTAATCCGGAAAGAAGAGGTTATCATCATTATGTTTTAGGAGTTTGGGTTTTAACTTTAGTTAATAATTTGCTTTTCGGTTCTAAGTTAACTGATACATATACTTGTTATAAGCTTTTTCCAGCTAGTTTAATTAAAAATATTCCTTTGGAGAGTTGTGGTTTTGAAATTGAAGCAGAGATGACTGCTAAGATTTTAAAAAAAGGAGAGAGTATTAATGAAGTGGCTATTAGTTATAATCCTCGTAAGTTCAAAGAGGGGAAGAAGATTCGTTTTAAAGATGGCCTCAAAGGTCTTTGGACAATAATTAAATGTCGAGTTAAAAGTTAAGATCAGTAAAGACGAGGTCAGACCTTCAGTAAAGGTCTGACCTCTGAGGAATGTAGTAATCAGATATCTTGAAGGTCAGACCTCTAAACGGTAATTATTTATGACGGTAATTATTTATGTAATGAGGTTAGTTCTGGTAAGGTCCGACCTTAATTCTGAAGATTGTTTTGACAATAACATAATTTCTTGGTAAGATATCTTTATGAAAAAGAGAGAAGTTTACCTTGATAATGCCGCGACTACGCCTGTTGATGCGGCTGTTTTTAAAAAAATGTTACCATATTTTTCTGAAAAATATGGTAATCCTTCTAGTGTTCATAAGATAGGTGATCAAGCTCGGCAGGGTGTAGAAAAAGCTCGTCAACAAGTAGCTAGTTTTTTAAATTGTTTACCCGATGAAATTTATTTCACAGCTGGAGCAACAGAAAGTGATAACTGGATTATTAATGGAATAGTTGATATTTTTCGCAAGGATAATTCAGATAAACCTCATCTTGTTACTTTAGTTTTTGAACATAAAGCTATTTTAGAACCAATCCGTGTTTTAGAGAAAAGAGGTTTAATTGAAGTAAATTTCTTACCAGTTAGTAAGGATGGATTGATTGAAGTTAAAGAAGTAGAAAAAGCAATTAAAAAGAATACTTGTTTAGTTTCAATAATGTATGCTAATAGTGAAATTGGTACAGTTCAGCCAATTAGTCAGATAGGAAATTTGATTAGTCAGCTTAATCAAAAGAGAAAGCAGAGAATAGTTTTTCATACAGATGCGGTTCAGGCCGTTAATTATTTAAATTGCGATGTTAATAATTTAAATGTTGATGCTTTATCTCTTTCGGGTCATAAGATTTACGGACCTAAAGGAATTGGCGCTTTGTACCTTAAAAAAAGAACATTAATTACTTCTTTAATTAGAGGTGGTGGTCACGAAAAAGGGAAGCGTTCCGGTACAGAAAATGTGCCAGGGATTGTTGGTTTAGGCGAGGCTTTAAATCTGGTTGCTAAAAGAAAAAATGATGGGACTAAGATTAAAAAGTTAAGAAACAAGTTAATTACTGGAATTCTTCGGGATATTCCTGATTCTCAGTTAAATGGATCTTTGGAATATCGTTTACCTAGTAATGCTAACTTTAGTTTTAAAGGAGTTGAAGGAGAAGGAATTATCATTGCTTTATCAGAGCAAGGTATTTATGCCGCTACTGGTTCAGCTTGCGCTAGTCATTCTTTAAAACCATCTCATGTTTTAACTGCTATTGGTTTGTCAGATGAACAAGCTCATGCCAGTGTTCGATTTACTTTGGGTCGTCAAACAACAGAAAGTGATATTAATTACATTTTAGAAGTTTTACCTAAAGTAATTAAAAGATTAAGATTAATTTCAGGCCGTTAGGAATATGTATAGCAAAGAAGTGATTAAACATTTTAAACATCCCAAGAATATGGGAGAGATGAAAAATCCCGATGCAGTCGGTGAGGTTGGCAACCCACAGTGTGGAGATATTTTAAAATTCTATATCAAAGTTGATGATAACAAGATTAAAGATATTAAATTTGAAACTCTGGGTTGCGCAGTAGCTATTGCTGTTTCTTCAATGATGACTACTATGGTTAAAGGGAAAACATTAAATCAAGCAGCCAAGATTACTATGCAGGATATTATTAAAGAATTAGGTGGTCTTCCCTTTTTTAAACATCATTGTAGTAGCTTAGCCATACAGGCTTTAAAAAAAGCGATCGATAGTTATAAAGATAATTTGACAGAGAAGGTCTCTTAGTTGTAGGATTAGATAAAACAATGGCTGTCCCAAAACAAAGACATACTAAATCAAGAAGAAATAAAAGACGTTCACACCATGCTTTAGGAATACAGGGTCTTTCTGTTTGTCCAAAATGCAAAGAAACAGTTTTACCTCATAAGCTTTGTCAGAATTGTGGTTCTTATGCTGGTCGAGAAATAGTTGATGTTTTAGCTAAATTAACTAAAAAAGAACGAAAGAAAAAGGAAAAAGAAATGGCTGAGCAGGAAAAGCAAGCTCCAGCTAAAGATTTAAATATGGAGGAGTTGTCTAAGAAGTAATTTACAATGATCAATAACCAATGATCAATAAATAATCAATTATCAATGATCAATTAACGCTTGGTGTTACTCTCGACCACCCAGTGTCATTATCGGGTTTGACCCGATAATCCAGATTAATTAATTCTGGATTCCCATTTTCACGGGAATGACAATTGAAAATTAAAACATTGAAAATTGATTGAGAATTGAAAATTGAGAATTGAAAATTTATTAGATTATGGCTAATAGGCATTTATCACGTTCAATTGCTATGCAGTCCCTGTATGAATGGGATTTTAAAGGTAAAGAATCTAAACAATTAAAAGAGATTGTTGAAAATAATATTGAGGAATTTGGGCCTGGTCTTGAAGAGAGTGATTTTGTTTGGCAAATAGTTAATGGAGTAGTTGATAATTTAGCTAAGATAGATAAAATTATTGAAAAATCAGCTCCAGAATGGCCTTTAGATCAAATCACTATTGTTGACCGGAATGTTTTAAGGATTGGCCTTTGTGAATTGCTTTTTGGCAAAAGAGAAGAAGTTCCTCCTAAAGTAGCTATTAATGAAGCAATTGAATTAGCTAAAACTTTTGGTGGTGATTCATCAGGTAAATTCATTAACGGGGTTTTAGGTACAGTTTATCGAGAAATCGGTGAACCAGGAAAGGACGAATAGAATTTTAAATTATAAATTATAAATT
>JAHJOV010000022.1 GCA_018820085.1 Patescibacteria group bacterium | reverse complement strand
CCGGCCGTGGTCGAAGCGTAGCCGGTAATGTTAAGGTTGCCGGTCTGGGTCAGGTTGCCCAATAAGGTGGTTGCTCCGTCTACCGAGAAAGTCCCGCCAATGTGACTGTTGCCTTGGGTGAACAGTCCTGTGGTCGAAGAAGCATAGCCTGTTGTAATCAGATTGCCAGAAGAATCAATGGTGAATTTTGCCAAAGCGAAACTTCCTGTTCCATCTGTAAGAAAATCGCCATCTATGTTTAAGGAACCCGTAGTTGTCGCATTGCCGTTTACCAAGAAATTACCATCTGATGTTAGATTGCCAGCTGTTCTAATCTCTCCCAAGGTAAACAACCCAGCCGTGGTCGAAGCATAACCTGTTGTTGTTAGATTGCCTGATGAATCAATGATTAGTTCTATTCCATTAGTTCCTACGGCAAAAGAACCATCTACGGTTAAAAGTGATTTCGGCGTGGTCGTCCCTATACCCATATTCCCCGTATTGTTCTGGACATAAAAATGATCAGCGCCATCTGCGTTTTGGACGGTAAAGTCGCCAGTAATAGTAGTAGTGGCAAATGATACAGAAGAACCTGACTGAATTAAAGCTCCAAATACCTCTAAATTATTATCGATCTTAAGATTATCTGAAAAGGTTGTGGTTGCATTTGTGGTCGCCAGGTCAATAGTTAAATCGCCATCGCTATTTATTGAAAAAGTTACATAATCACTATCTGCTAAGTCATAGGCTAGAGTTAATTGATTAGATGTGGTAGAGGCAAACATTCCTCCAACTACGGATAACTTGTAGTCAGGAGTGGTTGTGCCTATGCCTACATTACCATTTGTGATAATTAAATCATTGGTAACTGTAAGATCAGCTATTGTCGTGGTAGATAGGGTTGAATTGCCTGAAACTGTGAGAGCGTCTCCGACTGAAAGATCGTCTCCGACTGATAAGCCGTTAGTGATTCCGATACTATTTGCTGTTAGACTATTGTTAAAGGTAGAATCAGCGTTAACAGTAAATGTCGGAGTAATATTATCTGTCGTATTGCCAATGCTCATATTCTGACGGACTGAAAGCGACCCGCCAATAGAACCCGAACCAGAAACATTAAGAGTAGATAAGAGAGAATGGCCATCTACCTGAAGACCAGATGAAGGGATGTAAATCGGAGCGTAAGATGGAACAGTGTAATCAATCTTAGATGCTATTTGTGTCTTTAGCTCAGCAATTTGATTATTAATATCAGTTAGATCAGCTGATTCTATTACTTGTGTAATCTGAGTTATTTCTTGCCTAGTTATATTCTGGTTAACTGTCTGAGCTATTGGTTTAGTTATTGATTCTTGAACTATCTGTTGGACTTGAGTTACCCCCCAATCTATATCATATCTAGGAATTAAAAACTCGGCTACTTTGAGATAAGTGTCACCGAGTTTACTTTGAGTTGTCTTAAGAGAATCAATCGCTCCATCATAAGCTTCTTTAGTTATAGAAGTAGCTAATATTATTCTTTGGGATAATTCAGAATTAAGATCGCTAATCTTTTCAAAGATACTAGCTGAAACATCATTCTTAACTGTTACGAATCCGAGTAAACTCTTATCTATTTCTCTAACTACTTCATCTACCGAACCTCCAACTTTCTGAGAAGTTTCATTTCTCAAACTAGATACCTCATCAACTGTAGCAGTCATACTTCCTGAAAAACGAGTCAACCCTTGAGCAATTGATTCAGCCGATGAAATAAAAATATCTTTACTTAAAGATAAAAGACGTTCTTTACTAAGCAAAGAACGTCCTTTATCCTGAACTTCTAAAGCAGAATTTTTTGCTTGAGATATTTTTCTATCAGTCCATTCTGGGATTTTATAAACCCAAGCCCGAGTATCTTGAAGTCGAGCATTACCAAATATTTTAATTGTGTTTGGCAAACTCTTGATAATTTCAGCTGTCTGATCTTGACCATTAATTGTCTTAACCCGAAGCTCTTTAATTTTTTGAGGCAACTGAGCCAAACCAGATTTAAGATCTCTCTTGAATTGTTCATTCTTCTGACTCCATCGATCAATATCTCGACTAGTCTCTTGAACAAATCGTGTCGTTGATTCTGACCACTGAATAATTTTTTGATAAACTTTTTCAGAAATATTTTGAGGAGTTTCTAAAACTACAACTTCTAAATTCCTTATTCCTTGAACAAATTGAGGAGTTGCTTTTTTAAATTTTTCTTGAACCAAAGAAGCTATCTTAATCGGTAATTCTTCAATCGCTTGAGTGGCTTCTTCAATCAACTGAGGCGTTTGATTGAAAACATCACTTGAAGTTTCAAGTATTTTCTCAGATGTTGTTTGAGTTAGCTCAATTAAATCTCGACTTTGGTCAAAGATAAAATTAGCCATTCCTTCTCCGGCTCGAGACAAAGAATTAAAAGATGTATCAGTCCATTCAACAAAAGAAGCTCTAGCTCCAGAATTAAAAGCCAAGAAAAAACCAAAAACTAACGAACTAATTAAAATTCCAACAACAACAACCTTGGGTTGATAAATATTAAAACTTGGGATCTCTGGAATTTTAATTTTGAAAGGCGTAATTTGCTTAAGATTGACTGAATGTTTTATTTCAAGTTTTGATTTCGAAAAATCTTTAATTTCTTTAATCAAAGAATAACTCAAATCAATAATTTCTTTCAAAGCATCTTTCAAGCCATACCAAATGATAGGCAAAATACTTCCAATTAAACTTAATCCCTTCCAAATACTTTTGAATAATTCTGAAAGAGCGCCCCAGACGGCCGGGATAATTCCAGGAATAATTTTTAGAATAGAACCAAGAAAACTAAAGAATGGTCGAGTCAAATCTGAAATAGGAATTCTCAACACATTCTTCTTATCAGTATCAACAACAGCATTAGGGCTATCCGATGGCCGGATGCATTTGGCCATCGGATAGCTAAATGCTTTCTCTTTAGAAACTTCTACTGACTTTTCACCAAAATATTGAAAATACTTTTCAACCCAATCTTTAGTTGTTACCCAATTACGTCCTTGTTTAATCGCCTTTAATTTTCCCTGTCTGGCTCGCAAACTTAAATATTCCTGTGAGTAGTCACATAGTTTACTAGCTTCAGCTAGAGATATATATATATTATTATATGCGTCTTTTGATGTGTTTTTTTGTGTCATTCTGAGCTTTTTAGTGTCATCCCGCACTTGATGCGGGATCCAGGATTAAATTCTCTGGATTATCGGGTCAAGCCCGATAATGACACTGGGGTATTACATATTTTACTTGTTTTATTTAAAAATCTCTTTTTTCCAAATCAATAAAGCTAAAATCGGCGCAACTAAAGAGATCACTAGTAGCGTCGAATTTAGATCCTGAGCAAAACATTGTCCAATTGTATAACAAACCATGAAAACAAAAACGCAGGTAACCCAAAATAATTCTGATAAGTTTATAGAATTTTTGGTTACCTGCGCAGTAACTAATTTATCGTATTGTAACTCTATTATACTCTTTTGCTAGAATACGTGTCAAGCACGATATCCGATACTATCGGATATGTAAAATATATCTGTATTAATTATGTTTTTTATTGCTATTTTTTGGCTTTAATAAGCCAAAAAGTATATATATCAGTTATCGGATATACAAATATCATTTAAAAATTAAAGATTAAAGATTAAAGATTATATTAAGTTATCCACAACGGATTTTTAGAGTAAAATAAAATTAGCAAGAAGAGGTCAAACTTTGAAAATACCGTTTAAAGGTCGTTCTGATAAGGTCGGACATTGTTTTGTCCGTACCTCAGCAGAGGTCCGGCAAAACAAGGTCCGACCTTAATTCTGAAGTAACTACATTCCTCAGAGGTCAGACCTTTACTGAAGGTCTGACCTCATCTTGAAGGTCGGACCTTCTCATGGACGAGATCTAACCTCATCTACTTATCCACATTACCATACTTGACATCATATATGTATAAACTATAATAAAGGTTAATAAACCTTACTAACAAAAACATACAACTATGAGATACATTACTATCAAAGATGCAGCAAAACTTATTCATGTTACTCCCCTGACTCTAAGAAACTGGGATAAGAAAGGAATTTTAAAACCTTATCGTAATCCAGTTAATAATTATAGATATTATCGTCTAGATCAAATAGAAGCTTTTCTAAGGCAATTAGATCAAAGTCGGGCAAAAGTAGCCATAAAGAAGATAGATCTGTTTTAAATAAAAAAGACCCACAGAAATGTGGGTTTTTTAAATTCCTCAGAGGTCAGACCTTTGGGGAAGGTCCGACCTCATCTTTGTTACGAGTTGCGGACTTTAATACTCTGCAGAATCCCCAGAGCCAGAAAGATACTCACTAGACTACTCCCTCCATAACTAACAAAAGGTAAAGTTAAACCAGTAATAGGTAAAATAGCCATGCACATACCGACATTAATTAGTACCTGAATAAAAATCATTATTATTAACCCAGAAATAAAGAGACGAGAAAAGTTATTAGAAGAAGTTAGAATAATCTTAATCATTCTCCAGAATAATAGAACAAAAAGAGTTAATAGAATAAACACTCCTAGTAATCCTCTTTGCTCAGCTAAAGTAGCAAAAATAAAATCTGTGTGTTGTTCGGGTAAAAATTTGAGACCAGCTTGTGAGTTAGCGCCTAACCCCTGACCAAACCAGCTACCAGAACCAACAGCAATCAATGATTGGCTAATATGATATCCCCCGCCATAAGGATCTTCAAGTGGATTTAAAAAAGTAAGAATTCTCTGTTTCTGATAATCCTTTAAAAACATAAACCAACAACCAACCAAAAGCAAAATTAAAATTAAAAAAAGAACCACTAGGTGACGAAACTTAATACCAGCCACAACAATCATCCATAACCAAATACTTAAAAGGACTAAAGCTGAACCAAAATCCGGCTGAAAGATAACGGCCATAATAAGCAGAATTATATAAAAACCAGAAACAATTAAGTGTCTAACTCGATAAAGCTCAATGTGACGTAAAGAAAAATACTTAGCTAAAAAAAGAATACTAATTATTTTAACAAACTCTATTGGTTCAAAGTTAACTGGTCCTAAATGGAACCAACTAGAAGCTCCTCTAATCTCTTGTGATGATAAAACAAAGATTAAAGAGGTTAAAGACAATAAATATAGAATAACTAAAATAGAAGAATGATTCTTAAAAATACGGTAATCAAAAAAACTTAATGCAACCATCAAAAGGAAACCCAATCCTAAAAAAACTGATTGCTTCTTTAAGGAGATAACTGATTCTGGAGAACCAATTCCATATATAGTTAAAAGCCCTACCCCTGTTAGAAATAGGACAATAATTATTAAAGGCCAGTCAAGTTTTCTTAGATGAGCATACATAGTTTAATACTCCTGGAATCTTTCTTTTTCTCTGGTTCCAGATAAATAATTATCGGAATCAAAAATATTTGTTTCTGCTTCAATTTCGATTAAATTAACTTGACCGCTAATTTGATTAAACCAAGTAGAAAGAAAGTCACGTTCTTGGCCAGCTAGAAATGTTCTCAATTCATTAGTATTAATGGCTAATAAACGATTATATGAATCAAAAAGTAAAATGTCGATATCTATCTTATCAAAATCAAAATTTGTCTTATTAATCAACATAGCTTTTACTTGAGCAAAGCCCGATTCTTGATCACTCAAAAGACGATATTCTTTTTCCTGAACGCCTAACTGAGGTGGTTGATAAGTTTCCAGTTTTTCCCAGTCTATCTTATTAAAAGAAATTTTAACTTGTTTAACCGGTTTATTACTTTCAGTTTTAATCTTAAGTAAATATTTAGTTTGATTAGGCAAGATATAAGTTAAACCAGAATACTGAACAATCAAATTATCTTGTGAATCATAAAGTTCAAATTGATAAGGAACTTTACCACTTCCGTAATTCTGATTAGGATTTTTTATCTTAGCCGCTAAATCATAAAAATTATTCTGACTAGAAACAACCTTAACCGAAATAACTTCAATATTTTTAATGTTAACTAATTCGCAAGGCTGACAAGAACCCCCGCAATCAATTTTCTCTTCTTCTTGATTTTGAATCCCATCAAAACAAGAAGGTTTAGGTTTAATCCAAGAAGAATAAATTAAAAAACCAATACCGATTAAAATAAGTAAGAATATTAAAGCAATAAATATTTGTTTGTTAGTTCGTTTAGACATAACAAAAACTCTATACTAATAGTATAGAGTTTTTGTTTCAAAGATTCAAGCCACTGAATTGGCGGCTACCTACTTTCGCGGTAAAACCACTATCATCGGCCTTGGTGGATTTCACTTCTGTGTTCGGAATGGGAACAGGTGGGACACCACCAGTATAACCACCAAATCAATGACTTGAATTTTACCCCGCAGTACTGCGGGGCTGATAAGTTAACATCCAAAAAGCTAGGAGAGTAAATAAAAAATGATTAATTAGTACTTCTCGGCTTAACACATTACTGTGCTTACACCTAAAGCCTATCAAAGTAGTCATCTTCTACCAATCTAAGATACTTCATCTTGGGAGGAGTTTCGCGCTTAGATGCTTTCAGCGCTTATCTCTTCCAAACTTAGCTACCCAGCCATGCTCCGGGCGGAACAACTGGTAGACCAGAGGTTTGTTCATTCCAGTCCTCTCGTACTAAGAACAAATTCCCTCAAGTATCAATGCCTGCGGCAGATAGGGACCAACCTGGCTCACGCCGGTCTGACATATAATTCCGTTATTACTAACAGTACAGACTATAACTTTCTCACAATATTGTGAGACTGACGTATTGCGATAGTTTAATTCTCAAATATTGAGTACCTATCGCCCAATCAATTTAATGATTAAGTCGTTACGGGGTCACAAGGACTTCCCACGATATTACCCATATTACTTATTATACCATAATACGGGCTTCATCGTTATTAGTCAGTTTATGCTGGGCTCATATTCACTTACCCAGCTCGCGTACCTTTTTAATGGGCGAACAGCCCAACCCTTGGAAGCTTCTCCACCTCCAGGATAAGATGCATATCATTCACATATCACTATGTGTACAGACTATATCATCACCCGCCTAAAAGACGGGGCTTAACGTGTAATAATGGTTTAATTCCAGAATATCTGGGACCCACTATTTCTCCCGTGGTACTAACGGGATCAGTCGTTACGGGGTTCGACATAGAGTCGAACTTCCCACGATATTAACCTCTATTAAGGCATTCATCGTTATAAGTTAAGTTTTGTCAGTAGGATTACTCCTACAGCGGCCAATCTTTTTAGCCGACATCGTTTATATTCTATTATTACTAATAGGAAGGACTATATCTTCATCCCGATTTTATATCGGGAGTTGGCATATTATAGTAGTTTAAATCTCCATTATAGAGTACCTACTATCATTGCAGTCTCTACGGGGTCATCACATCAATTTATAATAGAACATAGGTAATACAAAAGGTTTAATAATTTTTTTAAACTTTGGCGTACTACTTGTTCTAATTCTGACACGACGATAAATCTTGTCTTTATTCAATGTTGCTTCTATACCCCATTGATTAAATAATTGATTTATCAATTCATACTGGCTATCTAAATCAAATTGCTGTGTATTTAGATATAAAGCATTATACGTTTTATTTCCATCATCCATAAACCACACTGCCATTATTAATGGATCTAAGACTATATTTTTGAAAATAATCTTTTTGCCATTCTGATAAAATTTCTCATAAAATTGAGTAATTTCTGGCAAACTTCTGGTAGTAAATCGATAAGCAATCCTTTTTCCGTTGCTTTTTCGTTTCTTAGGTGGCGTAATGACTAAATCTTTTAAATGTTGATATTTCCAATCAACATACATTTTAGAAGAAAAACTATGGTTAACTTCTAATAATGAATTAAGTCTTCCTTGAGCCTTTCTTAATGACCCATCGCCAAGAATACTACCTATGATTATGGACTTTTGAACTGATGTTAGACTTCCCACGATATTGTCTCCTTTAATTATATTATACCACTAAATTAAGAAGATTTCATCGTTATTAGCCAATTTTTTGGTATGATATTACTATCATAGCACCCCGGTTCGTCGGTATTAATTGAGGTGCCAAACAGAGCCGTCGCTGTGGACGCTTGGGCTCTATTAGCCTGTTCAATCTTGTTTTTAGATTAGACTATATCTTCACCCGTTAGTTAAAAACGGGGACGGCGTATGATAATGGTTTAATTCTCAAATATTGAGTACCCACTATCTCTTCGCTTGGGCTAGCGAATCAGTCGTTACGGGGTCAAGAGGGAGTTTATAATCAAATTGAGAGATCATATATTTTTTAATCAATCTCTTTAATTTAATTACTATCTTAGGAGAAAAGTAAATAACATATCCTTTTATCTTTTTATCTAAAATAGTGTTTGGTAAATTAAATGAATCTAATATAGCACGAGAAACATCTTTAGCTTCTTTTTGACTTACTCTCCCCAAATAAAGATAACTACTGTTATCTCTCTGAGAAAAATATCCATCATCCATGTACCAAACTGCTAGAGTTTGAGAACTTAGATAATCGCTTAAGTTTCTTGGAATTTTCTTCTTATCCTGAGGATAAAAAATCTTTCTTAATTTCCCTAAATATGGAGTTGATTGAGATTGATATCTCCAATATCCATACTTTTTCTTTGTTTTTGGATGAGTTCTTTCCAGATATACAGGTTTTCCTTGAAATAGTTTTTTGAATTGATTTTCTTTCCAAAAAAGATATTCCTTTTGTTTTTGACCATGCTCAAGTCTTAATCGAGCATTTTTTTCTCCTGTTTTCTGTAAATATCCATCACCAAGAATAATTCCATAAAGAATCTGTTTTTGTCTTTGTGATATTTTGATCATATTAATTGTTTTTTGTCCCTCTGACTTCCCACGGTATTACCTTAATGTTGTTACTCGATAATAACACCAAGGCTCCACCGTTATAAGCCGTACTTCTCCATCCTTACGGAATGGATCGGACAACAACTCTTTTTTCAGAGTCTATCCCTAGGGTAACTTTTATCCGGTGATCTTCTGCGGTTCTACAACCAACAGTCGGTTCACTAAGTTCTGCTTTCGCAACTGCGCGACATGTCCGTCTTGCAGTAAAGCCAACTTATGCCTTTACACGACAGGCCCGATTTCCATCCGGGCTTAGTTGACCTTTAAGCGCCTCCGTTACTATTTTGGAGGCGAGCGCCCCACTCAAACTACCCAGCACCCACTGTTTCCACCATAAAGGCAGATTAGAAGTACCATTTCAAAAGATGGGTATTTCACTGGCGGCTCCACCTAACCCGAAAGTCAAGTTTCAAAGCCTCCCCACTATGCTACGCATTTAAAACAATACCCCAATGAGAACTTGTAGTAAAGCTCCTAGGGTCTTTCCGTCTTGCCGCAGGTAAGGGGCATCTTCACCCCTACTGCATTTTCACCGGGCTCTTCGTGGAGACAGTTTCCCAGTCGTGACGCCATTCGTGCAGGACATAAATTACATGCCAAGGAATTTCGCTCAAATCGTTATCATTCGTCAGCTGACGAAATCCTGTATATCGCTATACAGATCGGACTATATCTTATCGTCTATGACGATTTCGGCGTATAGTCTCTGAGGATTCTAAAAACCTAGATGGTTTTTTTCGATTCATTTTCTGGATTAATTTAGCAATTTTTTTTAATCCTTTAAGATTAAAATGTTCTTGCTTAAGCATTAGTTCTATAATCTTTATGAATAAATCGAAATCTTTCTTT
Organism: Patescibacteria group bacterium; assembly: GCA_018820085.1. Classification (GTDB taxonomy): domain Bacteria; phylum Patescibacteriota; class Minisyncoccia; order Portnoybacterales; family UBA2143; genus JAHJOV01. Next base: position 8,656 of record JAHJOV010000022.1, on the reverse strand, counting down.
TTTTCGGTTCTTAATTCATTTTCTTTAAAGAAAGGAATAATCTTTTCATTCAAATCTTTAATCGATCTTATACAATATCGATAAAGATTTTCCCTGTGATTATCATGTCGTCGATTAACAAATGTTTTTCCACACCCGAAGAAATCTTGAATAAATTTTAAAGAATTTAAACTTTTTTCTCCTTGTGTAACAACAAATTCTGGAAAAACTTGCCAACCATATCTTGTTTCTTTATTACGAATCATAGAGACAGAGAAGCATCCTTCACCATCTACATAACCGACTATCCATCCGATAGTTTTTAGTCTTTCCTGCTGATTGTCTGGCGTCTTCTTTTTAGAAGACACACTGGTCAGATTTTTACTTTGCATAATGTTATTTTATCTATGGTAACATTATACCATAGTACTGCCAGATACTCCAGATATTCCAGCATATAGCCGAATTTTACTAAGGCAACTAAATTCACCTTAGGACCCTTATAGTTAGGGCCGACATTCACTAGGGCTTCGAGCTTCAGCAATTATCCATAAATGAATAATCACCTCAACTGTTAACCTTCTAGCATTGGTCAGGCGTCACCCCCTATACATCCTCTTGCGAGTTAGCAGGGAGCTATGTTTTTGGTAAACAGTCGCCAGGAATCTTTTGCTGTGGCCCTCATAAAGAGGGCAGGGTTTATTCCAAAGTTACACCCGCTGTTTTGCCGAGTTCCTTCACGAAGAATCACCCGTTCGCCTTGGTCTACTCGACCTACCCACCTGTGTTGGTTTACGGTACGGACTCAATATTTCTAATCTTAGAAACTTTTCTTGGAAGCTTGCTCACTCAAATCGATAATTCCGTAGAAAAATCTTTTCTCAACCCTTAAGTTTGCACCCTAAGGCAAAGAACGGCAATCCAATAAGCCGCTCAAGCTACTAAACTTCGTCCTTTCATCGAAAAATATTGAGGAGACGGAATATTAACCGTCTGTCCATCGCTACTATGCATTTCAAAAAAAATGCATGCAACTAAGGCCCGCCTAACCCTTGGCTGATATTCATTGCCAAGGAAACCTTGGGTTTTCGGCGATCCGGTATCTCACCGGATTTGTAGTTACTCATGCCAACATTCTCACTTCTTTGAACTCCACTCCGGCTCACGCCGTAAGCTTCAATGCTCAAAGAACGCTTCCCTACCGCGTCCCGACGTAAAGTCGAGACACCTGTGTCTTCGGTACCAAGCTTAGCCCCGTTAAATCTTCGGCGCAAAATCTCTGAACTAGTGAGCTATTACGCACTCTTTAAAGGATGGCTGCTTCTAAGCCAACCTCCTAGCTGTCAGAGAAACTTCACTTCCTTCTCCACTTAGCTTGATTTAGGGACCTTAGACGACAATCTGGGCTGTTTCCCTTTTGACCATGGAGCTTAGCCCCCACGGTCTGACTCTTTTGCAGTAATATTAAGTATTCGGAGTTTGATTGAAATAGGCGGGACGAACCCATCCATATCCCATCCAGTGCTCTACCCCTTAATACATTCACAAAAGGCTAGCCCTAAAACTATTTCGGGAAGAACCAGCTATTACCAGGCTCGATTAGCATTTCACTGCGAACCACAACTCATCCCCTAGTGTTGCACGGCTAGTGGGTTCGGGCCTCCTTCTAATTTTACTTAGAATTCACCCTGGTCATGGTTAGATCGCTCTGGCTTCGGGTCGTATCCAAACGACTAAAGCGGACTATTAATCCTCGCTTTCACTATGTCTTCGTCCTAGACGGACTTAAACAAGCCGCATAGATACACTCGTTGGCTCGTTCTGCAAAAAGCACCCCGTTACCCACGACAAAAAATGTCGGGGCTCCGAGTCTTTGTAGGCCTATGATTTCAGGTTCTATTTCACCGCCCTTACCGGGCTACTTTTCACCTTTCCCTCACGGTACTGGTTCACTATCGATCACAAAGAGTATTTAGTCTTGGCAGTGTAGGACTGCCGGATTCACCCGGGATAGTCTCCTCCCGGGCTACTCAAGAATAATAACTAGGAGCATAAAAGAGTTTTTACCTACGGGACTATTACCCTCTTTGGTGCTGCTTTCCAGCAAGCTTTGATTAACTAACATTTATGTAAACTCCTTCCAGAACATTATCAGAAATCAAAAAAAATCTCTGATAAAGCTCCAGAACGTTACTACCTTACAACCCCCACTCATGCCTCACTGCTGTTCGGCATTCAAATTTTTAATTTTAAATTTTTAATCAATGTTCTAATTTTTAATTTTTAAAACATTAAACCATTTAGATTTCAATTAAAATTTATAATTTATAACTTAAAATTACGAATGAATGCTGAGCAATAGCGAAGCATGAATGAGTTTGGACTGTTCCCTTTTCGCTCGCCGCTACTAAGAGAATAATTTCATTAAAAAATGAATTTGTTTTCTTTTCCTCTGGGTACTGAGATGTTTCACTTCCCCAGGTTCCCTATCCCAATTTTAACATCGGGACTAACAATGGTTAACATTGTCGGGTTTCCCCATTCGGACATCTTCGGATCAAAGGTTGCTAGACACCTCCCCGAAGCTTATCGCAGTCACGCCACGTCCTTCATCGGCTCTTTATGTCAAGGCATCCGTCATAGGCCCTTAACTTATATCTACTCTCCCAACTTTTTAGATATTAACCCCGCCATGCGGGATAAAAGTCGGGTTATTTTTTGTTAACTTATATAATTAAGTTGACGGAAAGTATTCAATTATAAGAGTACTAACTATCTCTGAAGTAATTTGAATTAAAAAGACCGCTTTCAAGCGGCCGTTAATCAAACGAATAAAATAAAGTCAGTCAGTCATTAAGGCCACCTTGTATTTTTATTGGTCTTTTTATATTTCTCATACTTAAGATCTATGATATATTATGCGCTTAACACTGTCAAGTCATTTTATCTTCTGGTAAGGTCTTACATTGTTTTGTCCGCACCTCAGTAGAGGTTCGGCAAAACAAGGTCCGACCTTAATTCTGAAGTCACTACATTCCGCAGAGGTCGGACCTCTGCTGAGGTCCGACCTCATCTTAAAATTAAAGACACGCAAATTTGCGTGTCTTTAATTATCTGAAATATATATTTCAAGTCTTTTAATTTTCCCTAACTTCATTTTTAAGCTTACTAAGCGTTTCAGCCGCTATATCTTTACCACCTAAACCAAACGACAAACCTAACCCAATGGCTAAAGCTGCAATAAAACCGGTAAAGAGTGTCTCTATTAAAGCAGGAACTATTCCTAACTGCAACAAAGCAGATAAGAGGGCAAAAATTAAAATAGCCCATTTAGTTATTGCTCCTAAGAAATTAGCTGATTTCAAACCAGCTGCCTCAACACTTGCTTTAACTAATCTCTGTAAGAAATTAGCTACTAAGACAGCAATTAATAAAATCAAAACTGCAACCATTATCTGAGGAATGTAAAGAAGAACTCTTCTTAAAAAGATAGTTACTTCAGGTAAACCAAGAATATCAGTTGCCGCCATTAAAAAGACAATTATGAAGAACCATCTTACTATTTCACCTATGAATTTACCTGAATCCAATTTAAGATTAGCCCTTTCTAAGCTTCTCTTAAAACTCATTTTTTCCAAAATTTGGTCAATCCTTAAAGTCCTAATAACCTGAGCGGCTAATTTACCCAATAAAGTAGCAATTATCCAACCTATAATAAAGATAATAATTGCTCCTAGAAGACTTGGCAAAAATTCAATAAAACCAATCCAGAGACCCTGTAAGGAGGCTGTTACTACTTCTGTCCATGTTTGTATCGTCATTTTTTTCACCCCCTTTCGTTATAATTTATTTTGTAGTCTAATTACATTTTAGCATAAAAAAATAAAAATCCACAGATGACCTGTGGATAACCTCGAGTGGGTGCGCCAGGATTCGAACCTGGGACCTCATCCTTATCAGAGATGCGCTCTAACCAACTGAGCTACGCACCCGAGTAAATTTATGATAACAAAAAACACTTGCTAAAGCAAGTATTTTCTGTAAGTGCAATCTTGTGTAGTTGTCCCAAATAGTCCAATAGGACCATTATATATCTCGATTTAGGGCTCCGAGATAAACACCCACAAGTTGAGATAAGAATTCTATACCTCAACCCGTATCGACACCCCAATCTTATTTAAAAAATAAAATTAGAAAGGAGGTGATCCATCGACAGCTTCCGCTACCGATGCCTTGTTACAACTTAGTCCTGGTTACCGATCCTGCCGTAGGCCCACTAAAAGTGATACTTCGGGCATTACCGACTTCCCTGACTTGATGGGCGGTATCGGGATCATCGAATAAAACGTCCCACACCACCGGACGAACGGTTTTCCCGTATCCTGGCGGTTTCCTAATATAAATATCAGGCTTCATTCCTTCCCTAATAAATTAGGTACTATGAAATCTGCTGACTTCTCGCATAACATTGAAATAAAATTGCTTTTATGTCTACTCAAGGTTAGTTTACCACAGAAAACAAAATTTGTCCTGTGGATAACCTCAAGATTATACGAGATCTCCCACGGTCATCTTAAAAACATTTCTTCTTCGTCTCGGTATTCCTGCACCTTAAACATTATTATTTACAGGTAACTTCCCTATGTACTCGAAAGGTCGTCAATGTATAAGGCCTAAAACGAATACTCAAGCTGAAGAATGCTACTTTCGCCCTTCAGTTGCAACCTCGCGATTACAACCTGCGATTTCGCTTCAAGAATCCTATAATACTCTTGATCCGATTTTAACGGACTAGCTTTTAAAACTGCATGGCACCCGAGTACAAGACTTGAGAACGTATTCACCGCGGCGTGGCTGATCCGCGATTACTAGCGATTCCAACTTCATGAGGGCGAATTTCAGCCCTCAATCCGAACTGGGGCCGGGTTTGATAGGATTAGCTCCACCTTTCGGTTTGGCAACCCGTTGTCCCGACCATTGTACCATGTGTGTCGCCCAGGGCATCAAAAGGACACGCTGATTTGACGTCATCCTCTCCTTCCTCCCCCTATTCGGAGGCAGTCTCCTATGACACTTATAACATAGGACGAGGGTTGCGCATGTTAACCCATTTAAGGGAGCACCTCAAGGCACATGCTGACGGCAACCGTGCACCACCTGACTCTAGTGTCTAAAAGAAAATCTATCTTTCGATAAATGGTCACTAGAATGTCAAGCCCTGGTAAGGTTCCTCGCGTATCATCGAATTAAACCACATGGTCCACCGCTTGTGCAAGTCCCCGTCTATTCCTTTGAGTTTTAAGCTTGCGCTCGTACTTCCCAGGCGGTCAACTTAGCGCGTTAGCTACGCCACTCGGAGGGTCGATACTCCGAACGGCTAGTTGACATCGTTTACGGCGTGGAATACGAGGGTATCTAATCCTCTTTTCTCCCCACGCTTTCGTGTTTCAGCGTCAGTTAGGCACCAGCCAATTGCCTTCGCCTTTGGCGTTCCCTACCATATCAATGGATTTCACCCCTACTTGGTAAGTTCCATTGGCCTCTCACCTACTCTAGTCTTAACGTTTGGCGGGCAGCTCCGAGGTTGAGCCTCGGAATTTAACCAGCCACTATTAAAACCGCCTACACACGCTTTACGCCCAGTGATTCCGGATAACGCTTGGGGCCTTCGTATTACCGAGGCTTCTGGCACGAAGTTAGCCACCCCTTATTCCTGTCCTAACATCATCCACGACAAAAGTCGGGATTTCTCAGACAGAAAAGTTCTTTACACCCCGAAGGGATTCATCAAACACGCGGCGTCGCTCCATCAGGCTTTCGCCCATTGTGGAAGATTCTCGACTGCTGCCACCCGTAGGTGTACGGTCCGTGTCGCAGTACCGTTGTTGGGGGCCAAGCTCTCACTCCCCCTACCCGTCATAGCCTTGGTGAGCCATTACCTCACCAACAAGCTGATAGGACGCAGGCACCTCTCGAAGCGAAATCACCGAAGTGATACTTTACCCAGACATAAAGTCGGGGACTATCTGGTATTATCCCGGATTTCTCCGGATTATTCCAGACTTCAAGGTAGATTCCTACGCGTTACTAACCCGTTCGCCGTGGGTCTAAACCCACTCGACTTGCATGCCTTATCCACGCCGCCAGCGTTCATCCTGAGCCAGGATCAAACTCTCAAATAAAAAACAAATTGGGACAACTGCACAAAATTGCAGTAAATCAATAATATTCAATTGTAGAAGAACACATTTATCTTATCCTATCTAAGAATCTATGTCAACTTTTATATTTTTCTTTTTCCATTCTTCTATCTTTTTATGATTACCTGAAATTAAAACTTTAGGGACTCGTCTTTTGTGATTATTAATTTTAATTTTCTCTGGTCGAGTATATTGAGGATATTCTTTTAGTAAATCTAGAAAAAAACTCTCTTCTTTTAATGAACCTTTAGTAATTACTCCTGGAATTAATCGAGTTATTGCATCAACTAAAACCATAGCTGGAATCTCACCACCAGTTAAAACATAATCACCAATAGAAACTTCTTGATCAGCAATATATTTAGCCACCCTTTCATCAACTCCTTCATAACGACCAGAAATAATAATTAATTGATCTAATTTTGAAAATTGACAAGCCATTTTTTGATCGAACTTCTTACCTTTAGCTGATAATAAAATAATTTTATTTTTCTTGCCCCGCCGGGCGGGGTAAACTTTCTTAATATCCCTAACTGCTTTCATAATCGGCTCAACCATTAAAACCATACCAAAACCACCACCATAAGGTCGATCATCAACTGTCTTATGTCGATCAATTGTATAATCGCGTAAATTATGGATATTAATTCTAACCAGCTTTTTTTGCTGGGCTCGTTTAATAATACTCTCACTAAAGTAAGATTTAAAAATATTTGGGAAGATAGTTATTATATCGAATTTCATAAAATAATAAAAACTGCTTCACCAGAATAGCGTAGCAGTTTTTATTTTTCTATTTTACAACTTCAATTCGTCAACTACTTCGTCAACGCCCTTTTTGGCGTCGATAGTAGTATCTGTCTCTTGAGGTCGAACTCTACCACCTTCTGGCTCTTCAATCTTAAGATTAATTCGAGCATTATTTCTAACACCGATAACTCTTAAGATAGTACGCATGGCCCGAGCAGTAGAACCTTGTCGTCCAATAATCTGACCCATATCTTCAGGATTGACTTTGAGGCTCAATAGAACACCCATTTCATCAACCGTTCGAATGACTTTTACATCATCTGGGTTACCAACAATGGACTTAACAACGAACTCTAAGAAATCCTGATCTATATTCTTAGTAGCCATATTTCTTATCTTTCTTATAAATACCATAGCAGCCGACCTTTCTGTATAACTGCTACTCTAACTATATTTTATTCTTTTTTTTCTTTTTTGTCAACCCTGTAGAAGAAATTAAAGATCATTCTGATTCTAGTAAGGTCGTACATTGTTTTGTCCGCACCTCAGCAGAGGTCCGGCAAAACAAGGTCCGACCTTAATTCTGAAGCAACTGCATTCCGCAGAGGTCAGACCTTTACTGAAGGTCTGACCTCGTCTTCAACTTCATCTTTTTTCTCTTCTATCGGTTTTTCCTCCCCGCCGGGCGGGGCAAGCTTTTCTTCTTTCTTTTTAATCTTGAATTTCTTTTTAATTTTATCTCCTTTAATAGTGCCTTGACTGATTAAAAGATTGTGGACAGTATCAGATGCCTGAGCCCCCTGCCCCAACCAATAAACTATCCGATCTTTTTTTAAATTAATTTCTTTTAATCTTGGATTATAATTTCCTAAAATTTCTAAAAACTTCCCACTTTTAGGTGAGGCGTTTTTTTCAATCAGAACAATTCGATAACTAGGAGCGTTTTTTTTACCTGTTCGAATTAAACGAATTTTTAACATAATTTTTATCCTTAATTCCAGTTTTTTTCTTCTAAAGCTGCTATGGCTGCTTTTTCCTGAGCCTCTTGTTTAGAAGATCCTTGACCTTGAGCAATAAGTTCTTTGTCCAAATAAACACCAACAACAAACTGTTTATCATGATCAGGTCCCCATTCTTTAATTACTTCATAAGTTGGGGTAAAGCCAACTCTCTCTTGAGACTCTTCTTGAAATTGACTCTTTGGATCTTGATAAAGCTTTTCTTTAATAATTTCAGGCAATTGGCTAAGAATTTGCTTTTCAATAAAAATTTGAGTTTTCTTATACTCCTGATCTAAATAAATAGCACCAATTAAAGCCTCAAAAGCATTGGCTAAAATGTAATTACGGGCTCGACCAGTATCTTTAGACTCTCCACGGCTTAAGAACAAGTATTCATTAATCCCTAATTGCTGGGCCACTTTAGCTAACATTTTAGTATTAACTAAAGCAGCTCGCCAATTAGTCAATTCTCCTTCTGGGTTTGGATAATTAGAGTAAAGATAATCGGTAACAACCATTTCCAGAATAGCATCACCTAAGAATTCAAGCCGCTCATTATCTTTTAAATGAAAATCTGGATTTTCATTAAGATAAGAACGATGAACTAAAGCTTGTTTAAGTAGATCTTTATTATTAAACTTTATCTTAATTACTTTTTCAAATTTTAAGAGATCCATGTGGATTAATTTTTAATTTTAAGTTTTAAATTTTAATTGAAATCTAAAT
>JAHJOV010000003.1 GCA_018820085.1 Patescibacteria group bacterium | reverse complement strand
TAATCCGTTTTAAAGATGATTATGGACGAATTAAATAAACCCTTAGAAGAATTAGATCTGGATTTTATAAAAAAGAAAGTAAAAGCCGTAACATTTGATGTGGATGGCGTTATTGTGCCGACTGGCACCTTTTTACGGGAGAGCCTTGACGGAACGGAATTAATTATGAGAATGCACAAATTAAGTAAAGAGATGATAGAAATGATTAAAGAGCTTAAAAGTTTTTCAAAATTCAGCGTTTGGATTTTCGCTAAAAAAAGTTCGGATTTCGTTCAGCGTTCGGAGCCCTATGAGAAACCGCTCAACAGCGCGGTTTTTTTTCGTACCGAGGGCAGGACATTTAGGGGGTGTTCGAACCTTTGACATTTACTATTTTTAGTAGTATAATATAATCAGTTGAATTTAAGTTAAGTGAGAAAATATAAGTTCTTTGATTTAATCAAAAGGAGGAGATAAAAATGAAAAGATTGATGGAAGTAATTCTTCCTGGTATAATTGGTATTATGGTACATAAAAGAGAATTTCTAACACAAAAAGAACTTCGAGCCCAAGATGCGTTTATGAAAACACTTGAGATTACGCCGCGAGAAACAAAGAACCCGGTTGTTATCGCTATAATCGGTCTTGTTGGTTCTGGCAAAACTTCAGTAGTACGTGAGCTTGCTAAACTCTTGCCTGCAACAATTGTTGAAGGCGATGATATTCGTGTTCAGCTTCGCAAGCAGAGTGAGCGATATGAAGGCGCCAGAAAAATTGCTGAGAATGCTGTTTTGAAAGTTATCAAACAAGGCGGTAATGTCATTCTGGACAGTGATCACATTGATCAGAAAAAACGAGCAAGTTTGAGAGAAAAAGTTAAGCAGGCTGGAGCGAAGTTGATTTTTATCCGAACTCATGCGAATTACGACGTAATGGCTGGCCGGGCGATTATTGCTGAATATCGTCCGTCAAAAGATGACTTTTTTGGCGGAGCGGGTCTGAAGTCAAAATGGCAGGACAGTAACCCGGGTGCGGTGGTAAAACTCAGAGAGATGTGGCGGAGAACACCGAATCATTACCGATGGGAAAACAAGGTTGGCGGAAGATGGGTTTTGAAAAAACTGCCTTTCAATGTTTTCGTAACGGTAGATACTACCGACGAAAACGAATGGAAAGCAGAAATCCAGAAGGTAGTGAAGCGCATTCTTCAATTTTAAGAACAAACCGAGAGGCATTCGCAAGAGTGCCTCTTAAATTATGCGTTTATTAGATTGTTGGGATCCAACAAATAGGTTCTGACCTCGTTCAGCATGCGGAGCCAGATAGAGTATTGTCAAAAAATCTGCTATAATATATTTATAGGAGTTTTTTTATTTCCACAAGATAGCTATTGACATATATCATATATGATATACAATGAATATAAGACAAAATTCTATAAAAATAGCAGAACTGATCGAGATCCTGTTTTAGAATATATCAATAAATTACAAGAAAAAGAACGAACAAAGATTTTTAAATACATAGAATTTCTTAGAAAGAATAAGGGAGTACTAGATGAACCGTATTCTAATCATATCAAAGGGAAAATTAGAGAATTAAGAGTTGATTTTAGTAGAAATAGACATAGAATTTTCTATTTTGCATTTATTGGAAAGAAAATAATTTTACTTCACGCTTTTCTTAAAAAGACAAAAAAGACGCCAGTTTCTGAAATAAGAAAAGCAGAAGAAAATTATCAAGATGTCTTAAATAATAAAGAGATATATGAATAAAAGTAAAAAACAATTGAAAGCAATTGATTTTCAGGAATATTTAGCTGAGCAGTTAAAGAATCCCGAATTCAAAAGGCATTATGATGAACATGGTAGGCAATTAGAGATTGCTTATCAGATTTTGCAATTAAGAAAAAAGAAAAAAATGACTCAAGCCGAATTAGCTAAAAGAATCGGAACCAAACAAAGTAACGTTGCCCGAATGGAAGCGGGTAACCAGAATTTTACAATTGATATACTTCAGAGAATTGCATCTGTTTTAGGAAAGAATCTTAAGATTGAATTTACGAAATAGGTTCTAATGTCGTCCAGCCAACGGAGCCTTGTTAGAAACCGCACAATCGTGCAGTTTTGTTTTTAAGCTGTGGATAAATTATGGTATATGAATTTGACAAGATTTTGTATAAGGTTTATCATGAAAGTGTATAAGGTTTATGAATAACAATTTGATTACAATTAAGAAAGCTGCAGAAGTGTTAAATGTTTCGACTCAAACATTGCGTCGTTGGGATAAAAGCGGTCGCTTAGTTTCGGTTCGTGGAAAAAATAATTATCGCTACTATAAAAAGGAAGATGTTGAGAAATATATAAAAAACAACGAAAAAGATATATTTAAAATTGCAAGAAACTGGGCTTTAAGCAATAATGCTGTTGCACCACAACCTGATTTTTATTGTATGGACGCTTCTGTGTTTCAGGCGCGATTAGGTAGACTTAAAAACGACTTAAGCAGAATAAAAAAACTAAAAGAAATTTATTTCTTGATAGTTGCTGTCACTGGCGAGATTGGTGATAATTCTTTTGCTCACAATTTAGGCAATTGGCCAGATATTAAAGGTATATTTTTTGCCTATGATTCGAATAGAAAAAAAATTGCTTTAGCTGATAGAGGACAAGGCATTTTAAAAACACTAAAAAAAGTTAAACCAGAATTAAACAATCATTTAGATGCTTTAAAAACTGGATTTACCGAGATTATCTCTGGACGATCACCGGAATCACGGGGAAACGGTTTAAAATATGTAAGAGAAGTAATAATCAATAATGATATAGATTTATTTTTTCAGACGGGAGATGCCGAGCTGAAAATCAAAAAAGGTGATTCTGATTTAAACATTAAAAAATCATCGACTAGTTTCCATGGATGTTTTGCATTAATTCAATTTTAATTTTATGACTATTTATTTAAAAAAATTTGGCACCCTCCTTAGTGGCAGGATGCTTGGTAAAGAAGCTTTTTCTGCCTTTTTGCCGTCTTTGAAAGATGTAAAGGACAGTGAAAAAATTGAAGTTGATTTTGAAGGAGTTGATGTTTTTTCACCTTCTTGGGGTGATGAGTTTTTAATTTCTTTACTTGAAAAATTTGGCGATAGAGTTGTCTTAAAAAATACGAAAAATCCCTCAGTCAAATCAACATTGGAGTTTTTGGAAAGAATTAATAAAATT
>JAHJOV010000021.1 GCA_018820085.1 Patescibacteria group bacterium | reverse complement strand
TTATAATTTAAAATTCTTTTTTATTGAGGAGGGATTTCTAAATAATTTAATAAATATTCGGCCATTGTTCTAAAAACAGAACTAACTGAATCAGAAGCAAAACGAATGCCTTGAGGTTTATCTAATTTAATGAGAATAACAAACTTAGGATCAAAAGCGGGAGCATAACCTACAAAACTATGAATTGTATCTTCTGAATAGCCTCCTAATTCCAAATCAGCCACCTGAGCTGTGCCAGTCTTTCCAGCTATATCATATCCATCTATTCTAGCTGGTTTGCCATAACCATTATTGACAACACTGACTAACATCTCAGTCAAAGTCTCACTCGTCTTTGAAGAAATCACTTGTTTAACTACTTCGGATTGAATTACTACTTCTCTTCCATCTGAGTAAATTTCTTTTTCAACTATAAAAGGTTTCATTAAATTTCCACCATTAGCAATTGCTCCAATAGCCATTATTAATCCTAAAGGAGTTACTGTAATTCCCTGTCCAAAAGAAATTGTAGCTAAATTAATATCCCGGCCAGTATAAAGATTAGAAATATTACCATTAACTTCTCCAACTAAATCTATTCCGGTTGGTTTATGAAAATTAAACCTTTCAATATATTCTTGGAAAAGATCTTCGCCTATTGTTCTCTGAACAAAAACTGCTCCAGTATTAAGTGATTTTTCTAGAACTTGAGTCATAGTTTGTTGATTGTAAGCATTACCATCAACATTTTTAATAAAACTACCCTTAATCTGAATCTGTCCTTCATCCCAATAAATAGTATCAGGGGTAACTTTTCCGCTATCTAATCCAGCAGCCATGGTGAATGGTTTAAAAACTGAACCTGGTTCATAAACTTCCTGAACAGCTGGATTAAGAAAGTAATTAATATCTTCAACTTTACTATATTCATTAGGATTAAAAGACGGCAAACTAACCATGGCTAAAATTGCTCCAGTCGTCGGTTCCATAACAATAATAGTTCCACTCTCGGCCTTCCAACGTTCAATTACTTGGCTTAATTCTTTTTCAGCCTTGAATTGAATATTCTCATCAATAGTCAAAATCAAATCAACCCCATCCTGAGCTGGCTCAATTTTCTGATTAACTGAAGGAATCCAATAACCAGCTATATCTTTCTCTCCAGTTAAAAAACCAGGTCGACCGCTTAATTTATCTTGATAATATCCTTCTAAACCATATTGACCAATCTTTTTTTCGTCAATCATGCCAACAAAACCAGATAAATGACTAGCTAATATTTGATTTGGATAATAGCGCCAAGTTTCCGAAATTAAACCCAAACCTTCAATATTTAAATCTTTAATTTGTTGAGCCACATCTTGATTAACCTTATGCTTCAATGGTTCATAAGGATCATTCAATTTATTGATCCTTTCTGAAATAATTTCTTTGTCTAAATCAAGAATCTCAGCTAATTTATCAATTAAACTTTCTTTTTCTTCCTGAGGAACGTCTTTAGGAACTAAATAAATCTGCTGAAATTCCTTATTTATAGCCAAGGGAGAACGATGTTCTTGTCCATCCCTTTGCTGAGCAGATAAGTCTTGCATAAAGATCTCTCCTCTTTGTGGAAATAACGTAGCGTAAAGCTGATGTTGATCTTGGGCTAAAGCGCTATAATAATCATATTTAAGAATCTGAAGAGAAAACAATTTAGCTAAAACTAAACCACCTAAAAAGAAAATAGCAATCATTAAAAAATATATACGCCAATGATTCATTTTTCAGCTACGGCTTTATTTCCTCCTAAGTAGAGTATCTCTTCTACTTCAACCATTTTTAGTGAATTAACTAATTCTTCCAAATTAGCCGGTGATTGCCATTGAGCAATTTCTATTTCTAATCTTTGACTTTCTAATTCAAGCTGACTAATCTTCTGCTCCTGTTTTCTAATTTGATAATTACAACTAACCAAACCATTAACCTGAAATAAATAAGCAAGAAATAATCCTACTAAACCTAAAACAATTAAAAAACTTAAACAAGTTAAACCACGGTTGTGTTTAGATCTATAAAATTTTTTAGATTTAATGTAACAATTTCTACCAGTCATATTTTTTTAGCACAACGAAGCTTGGCGCTTCGACTACGAGAATTTAATTTAATTTCTTCTAAACTTGGTATTATTGGTTTTTTAGTTAAAATTTCTAATTTTCCTTCTTTAGCTGCTTCTCGAAAAAAGTTTTTAACAATCCTATCCTCCAAAGAATGAAAAGATATAACTACCAGTCGCCCATTCTTTTCTAAAATTTCTAAAGCTTGAGGCAAAGATTCTTTTAATTTATTCAACTCATCATTAACTGCGATACGAAGGGCCTGAAAGATATGAGTAGCGCAATGTATTCTTTTATATTGATATTTCTTAGGAACGACTCGACTTATAATCTCCACTAATTGTTTGGTTGTTTTGATTTGATGCTTTTTTCTTTCTTCACAAATAACTCTAGCAATCCGACCAGGAAATTTTTCTTCGCCATATTCTTTAAAAATTCTAATTAATTCTTGCTCTGGCCATTGATTCAATATTTCCTCGGCAGTTAAATCATCTCCAGAGAGAGACATATTTAGTGGCTCGCTTCGCTTGCTTACCTGAAAAGAAAACCCCCGATTGCTTTGATCAAAATGCCAAGATGAGACACCAAGATCATATAATATTCCATCAACTCTATTAAATTCATATTCTTTTACTATCTGTTTTAAATTATTAAAATTGTCGTTTACTAAAGTTAATCTTTTTTTATGATCAAATTTTTCAAATATTTCCTTGTCCTGTTCAATGCCTAATACTTTCCCATCTGGTTTAGTCTTTTTTAAAATTTCTAAAGTATGCCCTCCGAATCCAAATGTACAATCAATTAAATTTTTTCCCGGACTAGGATTAAGATATTCCAGGACTTCTTTTAAAAGCGCTGGTTTGTGCATAAATTTACAAACTGCATAAATTTACAATCCTAATTCTCCCAACTTAGAAGCCAAATCATCAACATTCTTTTCAGCTCTTTGTCTATATACTTCCCATCTTTCTTCAGACCAAACTTCTAAACGATTATATAAACCGATAATAACAGCGTTCTTTTTCAAAAGAGCATATTTCTTTAAATAATCAGGAACAAGAATTCTACCCAATCTATCAAACTTTACAGACATAGCTCCAGCTAAAACTACTCTGGCAAAACTTCTTGCTTCAACTTGGCTAGTTGGTAGTTTACCTAATTTTCCAGCTATTTCTTCCCATTCTTTTAACGAATATAAAACTAAACAATTATCAACTCCACGAGTAATAACAGCTCCTTGGCTAAAAAATCGTCTAAACTTGACTGGAATAGCCAATCTTTTTTTTGTATCAAGTATGTGTTTGTATTCTCCAATTAGCATAGTTATCCCCAATTACCCTTATTTATCCCCACTTTTATCCACAGTTGATTACTTGATACCTATTATATTCCACCAAGACCCCACTGTCAAACACTTAAAATTCACTAATTTTATCAACCTATGGAAATAAAAAATGGCTTGAACAAGCCATTTTCATTAAAATACAATTTAATTCTCTCCACACTTTATCCCCATTTATAGGATTAAGACCCAAATAGCGGCTAAGCTGACAATAATTGTTGGAAATATCCCCTGCCAAAAAGACAATATATTAAAAAACAAAAAATGTATTTTATAATGTATTTGGAAATGAAAACGCAACCATTTTGAATTAAAATTCATACTTATACCATTTAAAAAATCAGGTAAAAGCGAACCAAAAACTGCAGCTAAGATAATTATTCTTTGTGGCTCAAACCAAATCAAAAATAAAATAAGAACAATTCCTATAGTTAAATCTAAAAATACTTTTATAAGATGTTTATAATTAGTAATTTCAAATTTATTCAAATAATCCCAATGAGGTAAAACATCTATTAAATAATGACTAATTAATCCAAATAAAAAAGCGACCCAAACATTAGGAGCCTGAGTGCCCACTGCTGCACCAACTAACATATGAGGTGTTAAAACCATAAACAACTATATCTTCAACTTATTGATTAACTTTTCATGAGGTTTTTCCAAAACATCACGGATAAACCTATCAAACATATCGTAACGATATTTAAAATCCTCAGTCGTAAGAACAACATAATCAATTTCCTTACCTACTTCAGCTTCTAGATCTTTTAAAAAACTATATAAATTATTCTTTTTAACATTATCACCAACTATTAAAATATCCATCCGAGCATTATCTGCATTAACAAATATACCAGAAAGAACAGCTAAACTAATTCTACCCAAACCTCTTAATCTTTTTAATATCCTATCTCTTGAAGCAGGACTAGATTTAAGAACTAAAGTTTTTAATTCGTTGTAAAAATCAAAACTCTGATTAACTGAATAATGCTTTTTGCCATTTTTAATACGACTATTAATAAATTTAATATTCTCTAATTTCTTAATCTGATTCTGACAAACAGATGAATTACTTCTAATTCTTTTAGCTGCCTCTTGTAAAGTGAAAGATGATACTTTATTGCGTAAAAACAATTTAAGCAATCTAACTTTAATAGGAGAATCAAAAAGTTGCTCTAAAATTTCTTTACCCATATAGTTCCTTTCTCCTCCTCTATATATTCTAACTCAACCCTTATTTCAATACAACCGACGCTCCAACTTCTTCCAGTTTTTTCTTAATCTCTTCAGCCTCTTCTTTCTTAACTCCTTCTTTAATAACTTTAGGAGCTCCATCAACCATATCTTTAGCCTCTTTAAGACCTAAACCAGTAATTTCTTTGACTACTTTGATAACAGAAATCTTTTGATCACCAACACCAGTTAATTCTATATTAAATTGACTCTTTTCTTCAACAACTGCACTGCCAGTTTCGCTACCGGCTATTGAAGCCACCGCTGATGCCATCGGCATAGCGCTAACGCCAAACTTATCCTCTAAAACTTTAACTAAATCAGCTAAATCTATAACACTAAGTTCTTCAATTTGTTTAACTAAATCTTTAAACTTAGATGGAACCTTAACTTTCCCGACGTCTTTTGAGTCGGGATCCCGATCTTGCATCGGGGCTTTAACTTCTTCTTTTTTTTCTTTTTTTTCTTCACTCATAATTTTATCCTTTCTTAAATTAAATTTTAAACCTCTAATTTTATATTACTTAAAACAAATACCAACTTCCTTAAATTACCCTTTAAAGCATTAACTAAACCATAAGTTGGTCCTGAAATAGTACCAACTAGTTTGCCTAGTAATTCTTGTCTAGAAGGTAATTTAGCTAAACTGATAACTGCTTCATTTTCCAAGTAGTCACCCTGGACTACCCCGGCAACAATTTTTAAATCCTCATTTTCTTTAGCAAATTGATACAAAATTCTAGCTGGAGTAACTTCGTCTTCATATCCCAAAACTAAAGCAATCTGACCAGGTATTTTTTTAATCTTATTAACCTTTAATCCTGATTTTTCTAAAGCTAAATCAATTAAGGTCTTTTTTACCACATAACAATCAACACCTTCTTCTCTTAATTTAGTTCTTAATTCTTGGAACTGATCAACTTTTAAACCATTATAGTTAAAAAAAACAATTGTCTTTTGACGAGATAATCTATCGACCAAATCCTTAAGTATTTCTTTTTTCTTATCTTTTGTAATCATCTTAATAAAAAATCTATGGATAAACCATAGACAAAAAACAAAATTGACTCGCCTCAATAGGATTTACCCTCTCGGAACCTATGGTCTATGGCTTTTATTTAATTACTTTAATATTATCTTATTCGAAATAGATTGTCAAGAATTAAGGTCTGACCTTGATTTTGATGCCACATTCCTCAGAGGTCAGACCTTTACTGAAGGTCTGACCTCATCTTTACAAAATAATGTACGACCTCTAATATACTACCTTAAATACTTCTCCTTATTAGCCAGATGTTCTTCGTAAGTTCGGCTAAAGATAGTTTGGCCGTCCGGAGCTGAAAGAAAGAAATAGTAATCTGTATTAATTGGATAAACAGCTGCTTGAATAGATACTAGGCCCGGATTATTAATCGGTCCTGGAGGCAAACCGGTATTTTGATATGTATTATAGAGAGAATCAACTTCAATATCTTCAGTAGAATAAATCCACTTATCTATTCCTAAGATATAAGCAATAGTCGCGCAGGATTGCAAAGGATAATTATCTCTTATTCTATTCCAAAAAAGTCCTGAAATAATCCTTTGATCATTATAAAGAGGAACTTCTTTTTCTAAAATACTAGCCATAATTATAATTTCTTTAATAGTTTTCCCCTGTCTTTGTATTTCTGCCACTAATTCCTTACTCAATTTCTGATCAAAGTTATCCATCATCGTAACAATAATCTCATCCAAATCAACATCAATATCAAAATTATAGGTATCAGGAAATAAATATCCTTCTAATTCTAGTTTAGCTAATAACTCCCCTGGCTTGATTAAGCTTTTTTCTGCCAAACGAGCGTCAATTTGTTTTAAAGTAAATCCTTCAGGAATAGTTACCCTTATTTCATTAATAAGAGCATCACCACTGATAATCTTTTGAGAAATCTGACGAATATTTAAACTTGGACTTAAAACATATTCACCGGCTTGTAATTGAGTAGCCCAACCTTTATAAAAGATATAAGCCGTAAACCAGAATTTACCTCTAATTAATTTAACCTCATCTAAATTACTAGCAATTTGTTTTAATCCTTGTCCAGAATTAATTATAAAAATCTGTTCTTGACCAGTTAAATCTAAGGGAGTATCAAATTGATAATTAATTACAAAAACTAAGTTTAGACAATAAAAAAAAGCTATTACTAATGATAATAAGAAAATAAACTTTTTTCTATTATTTATACGAAGTTTTAACATAGTTTAAAAAATTTAGATCTAGTAAGGTCAGACCTCGAAAAGTAGAAATCTGCGTATGAGGTCAGACCTTCAGTAAAGGTCTGACCTCTGAGGAATATAGCAAAAAACCTGAAGTCAACCCGAGGTCGGACCTCTAAACAATTTTATCTTTAATCAAAGGTACAAAAACAAATCCAGGATACTCTTTTTCCTCAAATTTATTTTTATCTTTTTTAATTAATAACCAAATACTATTCTTTATTGGTAAAACTAAACGTCCACCTATTTTTAATTGATCTTTCAAAGCCTGAGGTATTTTTTCAGATGAGGCAGCAACAATAATTTTATCAAAAGGTGCCTGACTCTTTAATCCCTTAGAACCATCACCACAAATAAATTCAACATTTTTAAAGCCATACTTGGCCTTGGCTAAATTTTCTTGACCAAAATCTTTTAATTCTGGGATTCTTTCGATAGCATAAACAAATCCTTTTGGACCAACTATCTGGCAAAGCATAGTTGTTTGCCAACCCGAACCAGATCCTATATCTAGAATTTTATCATTTTGTTGCGGTTGGAGCAATTCTAACATAAAAGCCACTGTTAATGGTTGAGAAATTGTCTGTTCATAGCCAATAGGAATCGGAGCATTATATTGATTAACAAATTCCCTTCCCTTGTTTTTAATAATTTTAGGAGGCAAAAAATCAGCCCGCTTAATTTTTTTGAATGCTTCAATAATCCGCGGGCTTTTTAAATATTTTTGTTCAATTAATTGATCTATTAATTTACTCATATTACTTCCCCAATCTTCTTTCTCTTCTCTGATACTCTTTAATAACCTTAATAAATTCCTTTCTGCCAAAATCAGGATAAAATCCCTTAGGGAAGCATAATTGACTATGAGCTGTATGCCACATCATAAAACCAGCGCTATTATGAGGATCATCGCTACTGCCAGTTCGAATTAATAAATCAACTGGCGGCAAATCGTGAGTCCAAAGATGACTTCTTAAAAGATCCTTTGTTATTTTTAATTTCCTATTCTCTTTTGCTTCTTTAATGATGCTTTTAATAGCCGCTAACATTTCGTCCCGACCATCATAAGCAATAAAAAAATTAAGCTTGCGCTCCGTATGATTTTTAGTTTTTTCAATTAACTCATTAACTGTTTTGATTCCTTTTTTAGGCATAATCTCTGACCAGCGTCCAATTACATTAACTTTTACATTATGTTGATAAATTTCTTTTTTCTTAATTAATTCACGAAAATAGCGCTCATATATTCGAAAAAGATTATTTATTTCTATTTTTGAACGCTTAGTTAAATTATCCCAAGAACCACCCCACCAAGAAATACACTTTAAACCTAAATCAAAAGCTGTTTGAATCTGTTCTTTAGTTTTCTTTGCTCCGGCTATATGCCCTCGCCAAGGCGCTAATCCCTTTTGTTTAGCCCAGCGACGATTACCATCTGGGACAATAACTATGTGTTGTGGTAAATTCTCTTTACTTATTTTATTCATAATAATATAGTATCCTATCACAAAAAAGTTCTCAAAACAAGCTGAATTATCCACAAAAGCTTGACTTTTGAATAACAATAGATTATAATAGAAACATAACGTAAGTTTTCTCTAAAAGTTTTCTCTCTCCTTATGCGATAGCGTAAGTCAAAGTAGTAGAAACCATAAAAGAAAAAGTCGGCTTACGCATAAAACAAAATAAGGAAAAATATGAATAAGAAATTATACGTAGGTGGTTTGCCTTATGAAGCCACTGAAGATTCCTTAAAGGAAGCTTTTGCTAAAGCTGGTACCGTTGAGTCAGCAGTTATTATTACTGACAAAATGACCGGCCGATCAAAAGGCTTCGGCTTTGTTGAGATGTCTTCTGATAAAGAAGCTCAAAAAGCTATCGAATTGTGGAACGGCAAAGATTTCGAAGGCCGAAACCTCACAGTAAACGAGGCTCGTCCAATGAAAGAACGACCACAAAGAGACTTTAATCAAGGTGGCGGCGGTAATGACCGTTGGTAACCATCTTTGAAAATAAAAATACCCCGCAGAACTGCGGGGTATTTTTATTTTCTTAATAAATTCTCTTGACGAACTTTTTCATAAAGAATAATAGCAGCGCTGACACCAACATTAAGAGAATCTATATCTTGACGCATTGGAATAGATATTTTTTTATAACATCGGCTTGATACTTTTTCTGAAAGGCCTTCTCCTTCATCTCCTAAAACAAAAGCGACTGGACCAGAAAGATTCTCTTTAAAATATGTAGTCCCGCCCATTTGAAGAGAAAAGGTTTTAACACCATTTTTTTGAAGCTCTTTCAAAGACTCAAATATACTCATTTTAACTAAAGGAATTCTGGCAATAGCGCCCATTGAAAAATGAAGAGTTTCTTCATTTAGAAAACGGTCTTCTTCACCTTGAAAAATTAAACCGTTTACGCCAGCTGCAAAAGCCGTTCGAGCAATAATACCAATATTACTTGTATAACCAACTCTGTTTATCAAAAGAAAAAACGGATCAAGATTCTTTTCTAAAAGATCATCTAAAAGATTCTTAAGTGACTGAATATTTTTAGAAATCATAAAACCAACCAAAGATTCTCGACTTGTTCCACTTCTTCCTTTGATCATTTTACGATGAGATATTTTTTCAATAGATATATTACGACTACGAGCAACTAATAAAATATCCTTAATTAAATCATCTTTTATTAAATCATCAGCTAAAATGATTTTTTCAAAATCAACCTCATCCTTTAATAGCTCTAAAAGAGCATTTTTATTTCTAACTTTAATAATCTTCATAATTAAAATCTCAAAAAACAGGAGAAGGCGTCAACAGCTCCTTGGGATGTTCAATATTTTTCCCAATACACTGTCTCCCCTGGTTATGAGGCCACTCTTCTTTATAAAAGTTGCTTAAATCACTGTCCTCTTCTAAGTTTGAGGTTCTAAAATCAGCACACAACTCATATCTTTCACTGTTAATAATTGAATACTCATAAGCTTGGCCAATTTCCGGATCTATTAAGGCCTTTTGATTAATAACGCTATCTCCTTGTTGTAAAACTGAAAGATTATCAGGCAGTTTGCTTTCTGCTTGATAATAACGATTAATAGCGTTTTCTATGCTGATAAAATCATTGATAACCGCATTATCAAGTTTTTTATTTCTCGCCTCAGCCGGACTCTCGCCCAAAACAAGACCAAAAATAAAAGCGGAAATAACCAAAACAAGGGATAAATAAAAGAAAAAAGAGATTAAAGAATCTTTTATTCCGATCACATTAGGCCGGCGAATATCATAAAGATAAAAACTAAAGCCCAATCCGGAAATAATTATTGAAGCAATTGCCTTTAAAGCAAATTTAATAGTTAACTCCCCGCCCAGATAACTATTGATTAAACCAATAAACCAACCCAAAATAACAATAGAAGAAACCAAAAGGATGAAATAGGTTAACCATTTTCTAATGCCTGAATCCTTGTCTAATTTACCCTTATAAAGCGCTTTATAAATAAATCGACTAATCACAAAAAAGATCGGGGCAGCCACAATCAAAGCTGAAATGGCAAAACGCAAAGCGCCTGTATCAAAACTTGCCCTGAATTGATCTATTGGGTCAGGAATAAATTTGTTAATAATCTGAAAAATTACCATACCAACAGAAAGACCGGTTAAAATTAAAGCGGCCAAAGAAAGCAGATACAAAAACGCGTATTTAGCTGATGAGTTATTATTGTTTAACATATTTTGTTTAATTTTAATTCTTGCAATTATTATATCATATATACGCCTAAAATTAAAATTGTGTATCCGTCAAGTACACCAACTTGACATTATCCATCGATATTATAAAATAAGACTATATGACAATATCTCTAGAACAATTTGATAAATTAGCCACCAAAGAAGATTTGAAAGATTTTGTAACTAAAAACCATTTAGATAACAAAATTGATGAAGTTTTAAATAGTGTTGACGGCCTGGCTAAAAGATTCGATACAATCGAAACAGAGTTTAATATGGATAAAATCGCCCACGACCGCATCCAAAAAGATGTTGATAATATTAAAGAAAAACTAGAATTAAAAACAGAATTATAAATTTTCGGCTATTACGATAATAAATAAAATAACCGCATAAAATAGCGGTTATTTTTAATCGCAGAGACGGTTGGACGATGTTAGAACTTGCTTATTGGGAATAACCCACTATAAACTAATAAAAGCGTGAGCAATAATAGGTCCTCCAGTTGCTCCAATTATTCTGACTGGACTCGTCTGTAAATCAAAATTATTCTTTGCCTCTTTGGGAATTTCATAAAGATGAACCAATGACTCTACTATAAGGAGATTTTTTAGTATTTGATGAGAATTATGACCACCAACCGGATCTACAGTCAAAGAATCAATGCCAATAACTTTAAGATTATTAAAAGAGGCAATAAATTCTGCTACTTCCTTATTTAAATAAGGAAGATTTTCAGGAATATGCGGTTTATTTGCTTCTAGCCATTTATCATAACCTGTCCGAATTAAAACTGCACCTATTTCTGATATCTGTTTAGTAAAGGACTCAAGATGCTCTTTTTTTACTTCTACTAAATACTTTATCCCATCAAATTCCTTTGCTTCGGGCGTTTCAGAAAGATCAATTAAACAAGCAGAATTAAAAGAATAATCAAGGCCAAAAACCTCAAACCCCTTATCCTGCATTTCTAGATTTTGATGTTTAGGTGCATCACCATGAGGATGAAAATTATGATCGCCAACCTTATAGATATGATGCTGATATCCTGTTTGACTAATATCACTAAAAACTTCTTTTTGCGGTTTAGGGTCGCCCGGATAAACTTCTGTATCTTCTTTTAATGGTTCTGTTAAATCAATTACTAGAAATTTGTTTTTTCCTAACTTTATTTCTTTTTTGTTCATATTTTGATTTTATCACAAATGAATTTCAGTGTCTATCTTAACAGAAAAACCGCTTCATCAAGCGGTCTTCTGAATTTGCAAAGACGGCTGGGCGCTGTCAGAACTTGTTTATTAAATTCTTTCCATTAAATACTCATCAAACCACTTACTAGGAGACCCTTCTCCGAATGGTTTACTTCTATTCATTTCTAAAAACTTAAAATGACTACTAAAAAAGCTTTTAATATCTTCTTTTGAAAACACATAAACTCTTCCTACCCGCCGAATCACAAACTCTTTTTGTGCTTTATCTCTAGCAAAACATCGTAAAAGAAACTTGCCTCCCTTTTTTGTATGTTTGATTATTTCAGAAACATACCTTTCTCTTTTATTTTTAGGAATGCCATGTAAATTAGCCCAGTCTAAAACAAAATCAAATTTTCTCCCCCTTAGAAAACTTAAATCTGTAACATCAGCAACTATAAAATCTACTTTAACTTTTGCTTTTTCAGCATTCTTTTCTGCAAACCTAATAGCGGTTTTAGAAATATCAACTCCAGTTACGTCAAATCCCTTCTTAACAAGATAAATTGATTTCCTACCAACCCCACAACCTAAATCTAAAGCCAAACATGGCTTAATTTTGCTCTCACTTATAATCTTAATGAAATAATCGGCTTGAGTTTTATTCCAAGGAATTTTATCTAAAGAAATATTCTGATAGTATTGTTCCCACTTAGAATTATTCATTCTTGCATCTTACCACAAACAAGTTCGAACGTCCATCCGCCCAAAAAAAATAACCGCATAAAATAGCGGTTATTTCACTAGCAGGCGCGGAGGGACTCGAACCCCCAACAAATCGCTTTGGAGGCGATTGCTCTACCAATTGGAGCTACGCGCCCATAATTATTCTATAATTATTTCTTCATTTCTTTGTGAGGAATGTGTTTTTTACACCATTTACAAAACTTCTTCAGTTCTAATTTGTCCTGAGTATTTTTTTTATTTTTACGAGACCAATAATTGATCCGTTTACATTTAGTGCATTGAAATTTTATTAAAAAATCTTGTGACATAATTTTATCTCGGAGCCGACGGTGAGAGTCGAACTCACGACCTGTTCCTTACCATGGAAATGCTCTACCACTGAGCTACGTCGGCTTATTATATTTTCCTGTGGGCGGTGAGGGACTCGAACCCCCGTAGTCCGAAGGACGATGGGTTTACAGCCCATTGCAATTGCCGCTATGCGAACCGCCCATGGAGCCAGTGAGAGGATTCGAACCCCTGACCAACGCTTTACAAAAGCGCCGCTCTACCCCTGAGCTACACTGGCCAACTACTTAATATTCATGTTCTTCATCTCCTTTAAAATTTCTTTAACTTTTTTATCTTTAGAGCCGTATTTAACAGCTGTTTCTAAAGAAGCTTTAGCATCAGAATAGTTATACTGTTTCCAATAAAGTAAACCAAGAAATTTATAAGCCGTGATATTTTTAGGATCTTCAATAATTAAATCTATCCATTTTTGTTCTTCTTTAATTGGTTTTTTTAATTCAGCAATTGGTAAATCATCATCTTCAATCTCTTCTGGCTCAATTTTCTTTTCCTCTTTATTAATTTCAACAGCTATTTTTTCTTGAGTTGATTTGACTTTACGACGTTTCATTTCTCTCTGCCTAATCCACTCCTTTGATTTTTGAGTCATTATCTGAGATCGATTTCCTAAAAAGTTAATACATTTACTAAGAAAATTTTCTATTTTCAAAAATATAATTTTGATTCGACGTAAAAACTTTTCTGAAGCAATAATGATATTAAGTAAACGATGTTTAAAATCTATTTCCTTTAATTTCTGAAAAATTCCTTTTTTTCTATTAAGAATCGCTATCTCTTCATTTGATAAGCGCGCTAAAACTGGAATCTTACGATAGATGATGACCACTAAACCAATTAAACTGACAGCTATCAGAGAGAAAAAAATTAAATTAAATGTAGACATACTACTAAATCGCTAATCGAACAAATTTACCTATTTTAATATTCTCACCTAATTTGCCAATTAATTCTTTAACTAAATCGTCGATTGTTTTCGTTTCATCTTTGATAAAAGGCTGAACTAAAAATTCTTCATTATTCTTAGGATTCATAGCGGCAATATGCATAGCTAAATCATGAGCTAAAGCTTTAAATTCTTCATTTCGAGACACAAAATCTGTCTCACAATTTAATTCTAAAATAACTCCTACTTTACCATTATTATGAATATAAGGTTCAATTAAACCTTGTCCAGCTTCTCGCCCTGATTTTTTAAGAGCTTTTTCAGCTCCTTTTTTAATCAGAATTTTCTGAGCTTTTTTAATATCTCCATCTGTTTCTTCTAAAGCTTTTTTACACTCCATAATTGAGAAACCTGTTTTTTGACGAAATTCTTTTATTTGTTCTGCTGTGATCATATTATTTATTTATTTCAATACTTTAACAATTGCTCCTAAAATTAACTTCAAAGATGAAATTGCATCATCATTAACTGGAATTGGATAATCAACATCAGTTGGATTAGCATTAGTATCGCATAAACCAACTACTGGAATCCCCTTCATTTTTGCTTCTTTGACAGCCAACTTTTCTTTATAAACATCAATTACCAAAAGAGCTTCGGGTAACTTAGTTATTTCCTTAATCCCACCAAACTGTCGATTTAATTTTTGGATTTCAATATTAAAATCATGTTGTTCTTTTTTTGTGTATTTCTTTAATTCTCCTTCTTTTTGTCTTTTTTCTAAATCACGAATATGTTTTAATCGTTTAGAAATAACTTCAAAATTAGTTAAAGTTCCACCAATCCATCTTTCATTGATATAAGGCATTTTAATTTCTTTAGCTGACTCTTGAGTAATTTCTTTAACTGCTACTTTAGTACCAATAAAAATAATAATCCCCTTTTTCTTTTTTATTTCATGAAGAAATTCTAGGGCCTTTCTTAATTTTTCCTCTGTCTTTTCCAAATCAAAGATATGAACATTATTCCTGGTTGTAAAGATATATGGACTCATTTTAGCATGCCATTTGGATGTTCGGTGTCCAAAATGAACTCCAGCCTTTAACATTTCTTCTAAACTAGGAATTATTTTATCTAGATTAATTTTCTTGGTTTTTTTAGTTTTTTTCTCGCTTTTAATGATTTTCTTGTTTTTAAGCATAATCTTAAAAAGAAGTGTTTTTAACAACACTCTTAAATTATCTGAAACCAGTATATCATACTTGAAAATAAAAGCAATATCTGATATAATGGGTTTAATGAAAAAAGATACTCACCCAAAATACTATCCTAAAGCTAAAACTCACTGTGCCTGTGGAGCTGAATTTAATGTTGGCTCAGTTAAAGAAAACGCTGAAATAGAAATCTGTTCTCAATGCCATCCTTTCTATACAGGTAAAGAAAAAATTATTGAAACTGGTCAAGTAGAGAAATTTAGAACTAGGTTATCTAAAGTGCAAACTTCTAAATCTAAAAAGGTAAGAAGCAAAAAGAAACCCGTTGTCGCCCCCTCCTCCGCTAAAGCTATGGCGGGTAAAAAGGCTTTGACGGGCAAAGTCTAATGAATAAAGCTGTTATTATAGAAATAAGAGCTGGCGCTGGTGGAGATGAAGCAGCTTTGTTTGTCGCTGATCTTTTTAGAATGTATTCCCGTTTTGTTGAAAAACAAGATTGGAAAATTACCCTTGTTAGTAGTCACCCAACCGGCACTGGTGGATATAAGGAAATCATTCTTGAAATTAAAGATGACGAAGCTTACGATAATTTTAAATATGAAGGTGGTGTTCATAGAGTTCAGCGTATCCCAACAACTGAAAAATCTGGTCGAATCCACACTTCTACTGTTTCGGTAGCTGTTATGCCAGTAGCCACTGAAACAGAAATAAAAATAGATCCTAAAGAAATTAGAATCGATGTTTTAAGAGCTTCTGGCCCAGGTGGCCAACATGTTAATAAGACTGAATCAGCTGTTCGAATTACTCACTTAGCTACTGGAATAATGGTAACTTGCCAAGAAGAAAGACATCAAATACAAAATAGAGAACGAGCTATGGGAGTGATGAGAACTCGCCTTTTAGCTAGAAAGAAAAAAGAAGAATTAACCCTAAGAGGCAATGAACGAAGAGAGCAAATTGGAACGGCTGATCGTTCTGAAAAAGTTCGAACTTACAATTATCCTCAAAATAGGATTACTGATCATCGAATTAAAAAATCTTGGCATAATTTAGAAAAAATTCTTGATGGTGATTTAAAAATAATTATTAAAGCTTTTAATAAATTTAAAAAGTAAAAATATGAAAAAACGTATTTTTAGCGGTATTCAACCAACTGGTTCTATCCATATTGGCAACTATTTAGGCGCCATTAAAAACTGGGTTCAACTCCAAAACGAATACGATTCAATTTTTTGCATTGTTGATTTACATGCTCTGACTAATCCTCAAGCAGTTCTAAAAATGCAAGAGAAAATTTTAGATTTAGCCACTATTTATCTATCTGCTGGTCTTAATCCTAAAAAATGCATTCTTTTTGTTCAATCACAAGTTCCTGAACATACTGAATTAACCTGGCTTTTGAATACAATCACTCCTATTGGTGAATTAGAAAGGATGACCCAATTTAAAGAAAAAGCCCAACAATTTAAACAAAGTATAAATATGGGACTTTTTGATTATCCTGTTTTAATGGCTGCTGATATTCTTCTTTATCAAACAGATGTTGTTCCAGTAGGACAAGATCAAAAACAACACGTTGAATTAGCTAGAATGATCGCTCGTAAATTTAATCATCAATTCGGAGAAACCTTTAATCTTCCTGAAGCTTTAATTTACAAAAATAGCGCCAAAATAATGTCTTTATCTGACCCAAGTAAAAAAATGTCTAAGAGTATGTCACAAGGCTGCCTCTTTATGACTGACTCGCCTGATATAATTAAAGACAAAATTAGAAGCGCTGTTACAGACTCTGGTTCAGAAATTAAATATGATCCTAAAAAACCAGCTATTGCTAACCTTTTAGCTATTTATTCTGCTTTTTCTGAACTATCATCAAATCAAATTGAACAAAAGTACAAAAATAAAGGATACGCTGATTTTAAAAAAGATTTAGCTGAAATTGTTATTAAAGGATTAGAACCATTTCAAGAAAAGAAAAAAGCCCTAGACAAAAAGCCGGACTTTGTTAAAAAGATTTTAGTCAATGGCGCTAAAAAAGCTCGTAAAATCGCTCGAAAAAACATATTTGAAGCCAAAAAGAAAATGGGTCTGGTGTAAAAATCGAATCTGGTAAAGTCAATTCTGGTAAGGTCAGACCTCATTTTGCTGAACCTTTACTGAAGGTTCAGACAAAATGAGGTCTGACCTTAATTCTGATTCTGAAGCAACTACATTCCGCAGAGGTTAGACCTTGTTTTGCCGGACCTCTGCTGAGGTACGGACAAAACAAGGTCTAACCTCATTTTTCAAAATACTCCAATAAAAACTTGACTAATAATTCCCCGCCTAATTCATCTGGTTTATGATTAATAAAATACTCAGCTTCAACTCTTTTTGGGTCAACTGTAACACCAATACCTACTTGAAGCATTTCTGCATCATTATAATTATTACCCGTCGTCATAATCTGTTTAGAACTAATATTCATTGCCCTAGCCAGAATCTCAATAGCTTTACCCTTAGACATTAATTTACTCCCAATATCATAACCCTCATTAGTCCAAAGACAATACAAATCATCTCCAGCTACTTGTTTAACTAAATTAGGAATTTCTTCCATTTCTTCGCAATGAACTGTTAAAATAAATAGCTTTGGTTCAAATCCTCTAATTCTTTGATCTGTTTTCTTTAATTCTTTAATTTTCTCTTTTAAATCCCTTAATTGATTAAAATACTCATCTGGATATTCTGGATGAGTTATTTTATTATCTACCCAAGTAATATTCCCATTTTCTGCTTGAAGAATAGTTTCTTTATCAAAAATCTGATTAGTTAAGGTTTTTAGATATAAAATATTACGTCCTGAAGAAAAATTTAAACGAACATATTTTTCCAATTTATTCAAATCCTCAATAAACTTATTAGAGAGTTTCTTAGACTCCATATACAAATCAATACTATCTTCGTCTATGGTTTCCTTTATAATCGTTCCAACCGGAGCAATGACTCCATCAATATCAAAAGTAATGATCTTGATTGTATCCAACTCCTCTTTAGTTATTTCTTTAATATCTTTCATATCTATATTCTACTATATTATCCAAAAACTAGAAAGTCGGGTTTGAAGATTAAGAGAAGACCTAAAATAAAAATAAGTGATCCACCGATTAATAAACTCCATTTAGTATATTTATCAGTAAAGCCAATTTTGTTCAAAGTTATAAGGGCAATGACAAAAATAATCACATCATCCAACATAAAGATAATTGTATAAAGCAAAAGGTAAAGATAATAGTTTAAAGAACTTAATTTGCTTAAAGATAAAATACTAGTATAAATAGCTGGTAGACCAGCTGAACAGAAAAATTCAATTAAATTAACTGCTAAAGCTAAAACAATAACTCCAATCACAGAAACGAATAAAATAGGACTGTTAACCACCTTCTCTGTTTGAGTTTGAATCTTAGTTTTAATTTTGGAACCATCTGGAGCTATTTCACAAACTCCAGGTTTAAAAATAATAAATTTTCTAAGTTGCCAAAGGCCGAAAATAATAGCCGCTGAACCAATAATAATTCTAGTTAAACCAACATAGCTAATAGCTAAAAATATATTAAGCCAAGCAGCCAAAAGCAAATAATAAATAATTCCAGAAGTAAAAATAAAAGTGCCAGCAATTAACCAAATTCTCTTGCGTGACTGAACATTAATTAATAAAGCTAAAAGAAAAAGTAAAACCCACATGGCGCAAGGATTAAATCCATCTAAAGCAGCAACGATAACTGTTAAAACTGGCAAGGATAATTTAGAAAGATTAATTTCTCCTATAAAAGGATACTGAATAATTTCATCTTGATGCTTTTCAATTGGACAAGTACATGTCTGACAATCACATGACTCGCCTTTTTCACCCTGACACTGACAAAGTTTACATTCATCTACTTTATTCAAAGGATCAAGACATTGATTATCTGTACATTCTTGAATCGCCTTTTCAATTAAAGCGCCTGCCGTTTGATCGTTTAAATATCCTTTGATTACTTCTTGACCAATAAATATAATTGGAACTCTAACTATCTTCTCTTCATTACAGGCCTCAAGAAATTCTAAAAACAGTTTAGCGTTTTCTTTATTATTAAAAACTTCATAAGAAATTATTTCCAATTGAGGATATTTATCCTCCATCTGAGCTAAGAACTTTTCTGCCTTAGCGCAATTAGAACAACCATCACCATAGAAAAAATAGAGCTTAACTTTATCTTCTTGAGCTAAAGCAAAATTAGCTATTCCTAGAAATACAAACGATACTAAGAGTAAAATAATTATTTTTTTCATTCTATTATTCCTCCACCTAAACAAACATCATCCTTATAAAAAACAGCCCATTGACCAGGAGTAATTGTTTTTTGTGGCTGATCAAAAACCATTTTAAGCTTTTTATTCTTAGGTTTAAAAATTTTAACTAAAGCTAATTTTTGGTAGTAACGAGTTTTAGCTTCAGCCTTAATCACTTTAGTTGGAATCTGACCAGAAATAAAATGATAATCGGTAACTATCACCTCTTTTGAAAAAAGCGCCAGATCATTTTCGTCATTAGTTATAACAAGCTGATTTTTCTTTTTATCCAATCTAACCACCCACCAAGGACCGCTTGACAAACCAATACCCTTACGCTGACCAATAGTATAAAAATGAAGTCCTTGATGCTCTCCTAAAACATTTCCTTTTAAATCAACAATTTTACCTGATTCAAATCCGATTTCTTCTTCTAAATAAGATAAGATTGACTGCTGAGCCACAAAACATAAATCCTGACTCTGTTTTATTTTAGTAAAGAATTCAAAACCCTCTTTTTGAGCTATTTTATAAACTTGATCTTTATTATAATCACCTAAAGGAAAAATAATCTTGGCGAGCTGTTTTTGATTTAAAAGACAAAGAAAATAACTCTGGTCTTTTCTATCATCTTTAGCTTTTAACAATTCATACTTTTTTGTTTCCTGATTTCTTCTAACTTTAGCGTAATGACCGGTAGCCACATATTGAGCACCATGTTTCTTAGCAAAATCAAATAACTTATTAAACTTAACTGCCTTATTACAAACTAAACAAGGATTAGGTGTTTTTTTATCCTTTAAAACTTTAAGAAAATATCCAATAACTTTATTTTTAAAATCAATCTCGTGGTCTACAATATAATAAGGCACATTTAGACGTTTACAAATTTCTCGGGCAATGTTAAAAGATGCTTCTGAACAACAAATATTTTCTCGAAGAATATTTTTTTTATTCTCCCAAACCGCATACTTCAAAGAAACACCAATTGGTTGATAACCCTGTTTTTTTAATAATAATAAAGAAACAGACGAATCAACTCCGCCTGAAAGCCCAACTACAACTTTTCTATTATTACTTTTCATTATATTTCTTGAGAATTTGGAAATCTTTTTTTAAAACACTTCTCATGTTAGCGTTATAAGCTGCTACTGCTGGATGATATAAAGAAATAATCTTCATTTCTCCAAAAGAGGTTTTTACTTTAAAAATCTTGCCGTGAATCTTACTAATCCCCTGGATTTTATCACCTAGATTATATTTCTTTAAAATATAAGAAGTAGCGTAATTACCCAAAGCCCCAACTATTTTAGGCTTAATAATTTCAATTTGTCTTTCTAAATATGAGATACAAGCTTCTATCTCATTTGTTTGAGGATTACGATTATTTGGCGGACGACATTTTAAAATATTACAAATATAGACATCCTCTCTTCTGATACCAATAGAATCTAAAAGTTCGGTTAAAATATTCCCCGATTGACCACAAAAAGGAATTCCGGTCTTATCCTCGCTAGAACCTGGTGCCTCACCAATAAATACTATTTTTGCCCGGTGACTACCCTGTCCAATGACTGGCAAAGTTCTTGTTTTAAATAAAGAACATTTATGGCAATTAACCACTTCGTCTTTTACTGTTTTGAGTTTCTCATCTATCTTATTCATTATTACTTATTACATTGTTTTTAGCCCTTTCTTTCCGAGCGATGAAAACATTGGCTTCTAGCAAAGAATCGAAGGTGCCAGCATCAATCCATCTACCTTTTGCCTTCTGAAAAGTCATTGTGCCTTCTTGAACATAAAAGTTATTAAGATCAGTAATTTCATATTCGCCACGAGCAGAAGGATTCAGGGATCTAATAATGTCAAAAACCCGATTATCATATAGATAAAACCCTGTCACCATCCAATTAGTTGGCGGGTTCTTTGGTTTTTCAATAATCTTAGCTATTTTATCCTCTTTCTTATTAAACTTCACTACTCCAAATCTTTCTGGATCAGATACTTTTTTAATAATAATTTTAGCGCCCCTCTCTTGTTTCTCAAAGTTCATAACTGCTCCCTTAAGATTATCTTCAAAAATATTATCACCTAAAATTAAAGCAACAGGGCCCTTATCGGCAAAATCTTCAGCAATAGCTAAGCCATGAGCAATTCCCCTAGGTTCTTCTTGAATGTCGTAAATCAAATCTACACCTAATTTCTTTCCCGAACCCAATAAATCCAGTAATTGGCCAGCGTGACCAGGTCCTGAAATAATTAAAATTTGATTAATACCAGCATCACGCAAAGTTAAAATGGGATAATAAATTAACGGCTTATTATAGACCGGCAAAATCTGTTTATTGGTTACTTTAGTTAATGGCTCTAGTCTGGTTCCCGACCCACCAGCTAGAATTACACCTTTCATAATTTAAATTTAATTATTTTTTACAATAGAAATCCCACAATCAATAAAGCAACAATGCCATAAGCAACGGTTAAAATAGCACTGGAAAAAATAAAAAGAATTGTATAATCCATACTCTTATTTTACACAAAATCCCCATTTTGTCCATTGTTTAGAATAAGAAAAGCCCCGACGACGCTTTGCGCCACGGGGCCTGTTTTCATGAACCGAATTGTGGTTCATGGTAAAACATTTTAGGGAATTTTTCGAACAGAGCCAAAACAACTCTCTTAAGACAATACTGCCCAGTTGGCCAAACCAGATTTAAGACTTCCTGATTTGACAGTTCAAATATTTTCCAACCAGAATATCTCCTAAAAATGACTTTTCCCCACCTGTCCACAAGAACATAGACATCAACATGAGCTCCTG
Organism: Patescibacteria group bacterium; assembly: GCA_018820085.1. Lineage (GTDB taxonomy): Bacteria > Patescibacteriota > Minisyncoccia > Portnoybacterales > UBA2143 > JAHJOV01. The sequence continues at coordinate 7,372 of JAHJOV010000021.1, read as the reverse complement.
TTTTTGTGTCTGGATGGAATAAATCAATTCCCGTCCATTTTTCGCTCTTTCTGATTTCTACTAGAGCGAATCCTGGAACCTGCCAATGAGAGCCATATTTCGCTCTCGGAATATCGACGAATTCCCCCTCAATTTCTTCTGCCTGATTTGTCTTTAAACAAACCTTTGCCTTAAACTTTTTTACTTTCATAGCGCTCTCCTCCTTATATTTTTCTGAAAATGTTAAAATGTCAAAAAACTAAGTATCTGAATTATACCATTAATATCGTTATTTTGTCAATAGAAAGAACGAATACCCCTTCAATTACCTCCTTTATTCTTTTCTCATCGCCTCAACCGGACTTAATCGAGCTGCCTTACGAGCTGGGTAAAGACCAAAAACAACACCAATAATCATAGAAACAATAAAAGCAACAATGATAGCCAACCAAGAAATAGTTAAAGGCCAAGCCAAACCCTGTGTTCGGACCCCTATTCCAACTATTAAAGAACTAACTATACCTAAAATAATACCAATTATTCCACCTAATCCAGTAATAATTAAACTCTCAATCAAGAATTGATAAAGAATAGACTTACTATTAGCCCCTAATGCTTTTCTTAATCCTATTTCTTTAGTTCGCTCACTAACCGAAACTAACATAATATTCATAATCCCGATTCCTCCAACTAATAAAGAAATAGCCGCCAAAAATCCCAATAACAAATTAAGAATAATACTGATTTCATTAACTTGATCTAGAATTTCCTTCATAGTTGTAATTTGGAAATCATCCTTAGTCGGATCTTTAATATTATGATTCCGACGTAACAATCTAGAAATATCATCAATCGCTTGAGGAAAATAACTCTCATCCTCAACTGTTAAAACTATCTCCGATAAATAATCTATTCCTAAAACCTCTTTAAGAACTGTATTAAGAGGTAGATAACCCCAATCATTAATATCAATACCACCAAAAATAGCTCCACCCTGTGGCTTCAAAACTCCAACTACTTTAAAATTCTGTCCCTTAATTTTAATTTTCTTTTCTAAAGGATCTTCATTTTCAAAAAACTTTTCAGCTAAACCACTGCCCAAAACAACAACTTTAGTCAAACTTTCTTCCTCACTCTCAGTAAAAAAACGACCCTGACTTAATTCAGCCGTTTTCATAATCAAAGGATAATCAGGGCTACAACCATAAAGTAAAATCTGTTTTTCTTCACTTTTATAACTAGCCCATTCTTGACCAATGGCTTGACCACTAACTGCTCCAATATATGGAAATCTAGATTGATCTTGAAGATCTTTAACATCACTACGCTTCAAAGTAGTTATTTTTATCCCTTGGACCATTGAAGTTAATGATCCGACCTGACCAACTCCAGGTAATTTAACAGCAATATCCAAGATATTAGAACCAAAAGCCTCAATCTCATTAGTAACTAATCCTTTTAAACCCTGACCTAAGGAAAGGATAATAACAACAGCAGCCACACCAATAACAATCCCTAAAATAGAAAAAAAACTCCGTAATTTATTGGCTTTTAAAGCAATTAAAGATTGTTTAATGATAGTAGCAGATTTCATATTATTCGTATCGCATTGCTTCAACCGGATTCAATTTTGAAGCTCGATTAGCTGGCCAAAGACCAAAAAGTAGACCAACACTAATAGCCATTAAAGTAGAAACAATAACAGATAGAGGCGTGACAATAAATTGCCAATCATAATCAAAATAATTAACGCCAACAGATATAGCTAAAGCGATCAGGACACCCATAACAATACCAATCAAACCACCAATTAAAGTCATGGTTGCACTCTCAATTAAAAATTGAATTAAAATATCTTTTCGCTTAGCTCCTATAGCTTTACGCAAACCAATCTCCCTAGTCCTTTCATTAACAACGACAAACATGATATTCATTATCCCAATCCCACCGACTAAAAGAGATATAGCTGCTACGACAGCTAAAAACATTTTTAAAGCTTGAGTAATAGTTCCTAGAATATCTAAGGCCTGATCAGTACTTCTAATAGTAAAATCATCTTTAGCCGGATCTTGGATATGATGACGAAATCTAAGAGTATTTTCAATCTGACTAATAACCAAACTAATGTTTTCTTCTTTATCAACCTTAACTCTAATAAAAGCTAAATGATCAACCCCAATCATCATCTTTTGAACTGTTTTAACTGGAATAAAAACTTGTTCGTCTTGATTCTGAAACATAGCTACTCCTCTTTCTTCCATAACACCAATAACCTTAAAACTAACTTGTCCTACTTTAACCCTCTGATTAATTGGATCACTCTTGCCAAAAAGATCATCTTTAACCTGACTACCTAAAACAATAACTCGCGCCAAACTATCGACTTCTTCTGATCTAAAAAAACGGCCAGACTCAACTGCCGCATCTTCAACATTAATATAATTAGAACTAACTCCTACGTAATCATAATCATTCGATTTATTTAAATAACTAATAGTTCCCCGCCCTCTTGAATAAGCAGAAACTGCTGTAATATGAGGTAAATCTTCTAAAGCAATAGCATCTTCATACTTAAGAGTTGTTACCTCAATGCCAAACATAGCAGCTGGCGCGCCTGATTCATCGGCTGCGCCTGGCAAGATTCCAACCAAATTACTTCCCATAGACCGAACCTGATTTAAAAGTAAATTCTGAGCGCTAGCTCCAACAGCCATAATTGAAATAACAGCCCCGACACCAATAATTATACCTAACATTGTTAAAAAAGACCGGCTTTTCTGTAATAATAAATTTCCTAAACTAAATTTAATAGTTTTAAATAAGTACATTTCTATTTCTCCAATCCATCTTTAGCTATATGTCGATTAAAAACCTGACTGTCAGAAAGAATTCTACCATCCTTTAATACTATAATCCGCCGAGCGCATTCAGCCACATATTTCTCATGAGTAACCATCAAAATAGTATGGCCCTCTTCATTAAGATCTTGAATAACTTCCATTACTTCTTGACCAGATTTGCTATCTAAATTACCTGTTGGTTCATCAGCTAAAATTAAACGTGGTTGATTGATCAAAGCCCTAACCACAGCTACTCTCTGTTGCTCTCCACCAGAAAGTTGATTAGGTCTATGTTTCACCCGATGAGATAAACCGACTTTATCCAAAAGTTCTTTCGCTCTTTGCTCTATCTTCCCCTTATCTAAATTTGATGTATAAATAGTCGGCAAAAGAACATTATCTAAAACAGATATGCGAGGAAGAAGATTATAAGCCTGGAAAATAAAACCAACTTTACTATTTCTAATATCAGCTAATTTTTGATCATTAAAATGACTGGCATCTTGGCCATCAAAAAAATAATGACCTGAAGTTAATTGATCTAAAAATCCAATAATATGCATTAAAGTTGATTTACCTGAACCAGAAGAACCCATAATTGCAACAAACTCACTTTGTTTAACTTCAAAAGAAACCCCGCGCAAAGCCGGGGTCACTAATTCATTATCATGATAATCTTTGGTGACATTCTCTATTTTAATCAACATGACTTTTCAGAGGTCCGACCTTATTTTGTCTGAACCTTCAGTAAAGGTTCAGCAAAATAAGGTCCGACCTCAAGTTAGCTGTTTACTACATTCCTCAGAGGTCAGACCTTTGGGGAAGGTCTGACCTCGTCTTAGCTTTTCTACCTTTTTATAATTACCCTTTCTCCTTCACTTAACCCTTCTATAATTTCAATCATATTTTCACCTTCTAATCCAGTTTTAATTGTTCTTTCTTCTAAATTACCATCTTTAATAACCATAACATACTTATGACTATCAACTTCTTTAATAGCGTAATATGGTAAATAAAGGACATTTTCTTGACGATCTGTTTCAATATCTAAATTGACAGTCATGCCAGATTTAATCCGTTCATCCTCAAGATCAAAAATTGAATTTATCTTATAATAGATTACTCCAGAAACAACCGTTTCAGCCGGATTAATCTTAATTACCTGCCCGGTAAATTCTTCATCTGGCCCTAGGGCATCTAAAGTCATTTTTACCTGATCAGCTAAATTAATTTTAGCAATCTCTGTTTCAGAAATATTAGCTTCAATTTGAAAGTTTCCTGTACTAATCATAGAAACAATAACTTTATTGGCTTCGGCAACTTCGCCTACTTCTTTATCTATATTAGTAATTGTTCCACCAACTGGTGATCTAAGAATAGTTTTATTAATCTTTTCCTGAATTTGAAGAACATCGGCTTGAGCTTGTTTGACTGTTGCTTCTGCTAAATCAATATCTCCTTGACGAGGTCCAGCTTTTTTAAGAGCTAATTCATCTTGGGCTTTTTGCAAAGCTGCTTCAGAATCATCTAAATCAGCTTGAGCATTATTGATATTAATTTGATTAGTCACTTTAGTTGAGCTAATATCCTGCTCAGCTGTAGTTAAATTAGTTAATTGAGTATCAATACTAGTTCGTTCGGTCTCAACACTTGTTTCATGAGCAATTGTGACAAAACTATCAACACTAGGATCATCCATAGCCGCTCTCAAATATGCTAAACCATCTCTAATACTTCTTAAAGCTGATCCCATTTTTGGTAAAGTCAAATCAACATTATCATAACTTGAATTTGCTTCAGCTATATCTAAATAAGTTTTAGCTAAAGACAAATCTTCTTTATCTCTGTTTTCTTTATCTTTAACATTCGTGGCCAAAGAACCACTACCATTAAAATATGTCTCCCTCATGCCAGCAAAAACAATTAGAAGCGCCTGATCAGCTTTAGTATAGGATGTTTTAAGAACATCTAAAGCATCTTCATATGCTTCATTTAAATCATTATCAACATTACTTTGAGCATCAATCAAAGCCTGTTCTTTGTTAATTACATCTATCTTGGCCTTATCAACAGCTGATTGATAAACTTGAATATCTTCCAATCGGCTACCAGATAAGGTTTGGTTTAACTTTGCCTGAGCAATATCTAAAGCAGCTTGAGCGGATTGTAATTGAGCAGAAAGCTCACCTGCGTTTAATTTAATTAAAATCTGACCAACTGTTACCTGATCGCCAACTTTAATACTAATACTATTAATTTTACCCGAACTTTCAAACTGTAAATCAATTTGTTTAGCTGGAATAACTGTCCCAGTCACAGAAACATTCTCTATCACTTCACCTCTAATCACTTCTAAAATAGTAGCATCGCCTTGATCTTCGCCACTGACAGCTCTATAAATCAAATATCCTCCTAAGATAATAATAATAATACTAACAATAATAATTAGTTTTTTCTTCATAATTTAACGAATTGCTTTTAAAAACGGGCCGACAACTCCATTAACAAATTCCAAACAACTTTTTCGATCTAAATAAAACCAAACAATAAAAGAAACAATTAAAACTAAAATTAAAATTCCTAAAAAGGAACGACTAATAAAAAGTCGGAAAAACTTACTAACCCAAATTTTATTTTGACTTGTTTCTTTCTTAACCAATTCTTCTTCTAAAGAAAAATCATAATGTTTATAAAATTCTACTTTATCAATTAAAAACTTTTTTAAATTATTTTGATGAAAATCACTATCTGGACTTTGTTTTAGTAATAATAAAAGACCTGAAAATTTTATAGCCTCATTATTGTCTATATTCTTTAAAATCCCTTTCATTTGAGAAATCCAAGTAAACCATTCTGTCTTATCATTTTTCAAAGAATCCAAAAGGACCTTCCTATCGTCTTTTTCAAGAAACTTTTTAGAAAGTTTTTCTAATTTTTTAGCTAATTTATTCTTAGATGCCATAGTAAAACTCTACCACAATTATTATTCAAAAACAACATTTTTTAAACAAAAACCGACCCAATAACCAAGATTGCAAAAAGTAAAACGAAATAGCCAAAATTAAACACTTTGGCTATTTTTAATAGCAAATTAATAGTCAATAAGCCAAAAACAAAAGAGAAGATGAGACCGACAAATAATTCTAGAGAAAAAGAAAAAGAACCAAAATTAAGGACGATATTCCCAGCCAAAACAATTGGCAAACTCATTAAGAAGCTTAATTTCAAAGCATCCTGACTATTAAATTTTCTTAATAATAAAGCAGAAACCGTTAAACCAGAACGAGATAATCCCGGCAAAGCAGCTAAGCCCTGCATTATCCCTAATAAAAAACTATCGTTATTCTTTAAATCTTTAATTTGCTTATACCCCTGCTTTTTAATTCTTATCTGCAACCCAGCTGTAATTAATAATAACAATCCAATTATTAAAGTAACTATTTTACTTGATAAAACTAAATTTTCTTCTAAGTTAATAAATAATTTTAGTAAAACATATCCCAATAAACCAGAAATAATAGTAGTAATTAATAAAAAATTAAAAACTTTCTTATCCCCTTTTAAAGTAATTAATTGCCAAACATCTTTCCGAAAATACAAAAGGGCAGCCAGAAAGGTGCCCAAGTGTAAGAATAAGACTTCTCTCAATGTTTTTTCTAATCCTTGTTCAATAGGAAAGAAATTAGCTTTAATTAAAACTAAAACTCCTTCAGAACTAATTGGTAACCACTCAACTATTCCCTGAACAATTCCTAAAACAATTTGTTCCAACATAACTATTGTTTAATTGCGTATTCTTTAAAAATCCAACCCGTTTGATCGTCTTCTAATTCTATCTTATACCACTCTTCTGTTTCATCTAATAATACATAACTTTCATTTGGATAAACTTTTATTATAACCTGATAACTAGTCCCAGCGCCTTCCCTAACATTTAACCAACCCGTTTCTGTTTCTGAAATAGTAACTTTCTCTACCTCTTCTACTATTTCTTCTGGAGTAGAAGTCGCCTCTATAATTTTCGGATCTTTTGGTTCTTTTATTTGTATTGGTACTTCTGATTCTATTTGCTTATTATTTTGATAATCTCTATACCAATTAGCTAAACTAGCTAAAATAAAAACCATTACTAAAATAGGAATAGTTATTAACAAGAATTTTTTAAAATTAAAACTATTTTTTAAACCAAACTTCATTCCCCTTAAATCAGTTGGTTTTTTAATATCACCAAACATTCCATGATTAGAACTATTTACTGCCTTTCTTCCTGAATTATCTCTTGATATTGGAATCTTAACCATATATATATTTTAACATTAAAAGGTGGAATTGTGTAGAGGCTAGAGATCTGTATATGAGGTCAGACCTTCAGTAAAGGTCTGACCTCTGAGGAATATAGCAAAGCGTTAAACAATTAAACAACCAAAACAGAGGTCGGACCTTATTTTGCCGAACCTCTGCTAAGGTGCGGACAAAACAATGTCCGACCTCATCTTAAAAATTCTCTATTTTCATCTCTTTTAACGCCTTTGAAATTAAGGTTTTTAATTTAA
>JAHJOV010000020.1 GCA_018820085.1 Patescibacteria group bacterium | reverse complement strand
TTCCCTTGAAGTTTTTCAGTCAGATCCTTCATTAAGCAAGTTTATCATATTTTCAAAATTGAGTAAACAGAGCCGATGGGCAGAATTGAACTGCCGTCGGTGGTTTACGAAACCACTGCTTTACCACTAAGCTACATCGGCGTATTAACGACCGATCAACAAACGCCCTTCTTGGGCTCTCTTGCTTGGGGCTCGATTTTTCCGCCCATTTCCCTTATTGAGGGCGGCATATGTAGAGGTTAATGAATCGCAGTTCGGGCAGATCAAACGGAGGTTTCTTTCAATATTATTCTGCCAATTACCATCAATATGATCTGCTACTAACGGAACTAACCCTGTATTTTGGTTAATTTCTGACCAACCACACAAACAGCATCTATTTTTAAATTTCCTACGCAAATATTTTTTAATATATGATGAGACCAAACCTGAAATGCTTAATCCCCTGACCTCTCCGTTCTTCCATTTTTTAATATAAGATTGGTATTGAAATTCATGCTGACATTTATTGTTACAATACTTAGAATTTGGCCGTGGCGTCTCCTTACCACAGCTAAAACATTTTTTTCTAGGCTTTTTAGGCATTGGCATATATTAAGTATATGGGATTTATCGACCAGCGTCAAGATTGAAGATGGTTGCAGATTGAAAAAATTGTTCTGCCTCTGAGCTACTTCGGCATAATTTTGTCTATTGACCCATAGAATTTCAAATAGACCTCTTTTAACAGCTTGGCATCGTCTAAAGCGTTATGTTCCCTATATTTTGAAACATCAATACCTAATTCTTTATAGAAATTCTTTTTATCTTGATGATTATATGCTTCGGGATCAATTCCTAAACCAAATAATATTGAAGCAAAGTCAATTGGAATCCAATATGCCGGATGATTATCTACCCCAAAAAGCTTATACCAATAAATAGTATCAAATTGATTAATATAGCCAACAAAATATGGTTCTTTCTTTCCAATAAACTCCCTGATTCTCTTTTTAGCCTCTTCTCGACTAATTTTTGGTTCTTTCAGAATTGGTAAAATATTCTTTTTAACCCAAGGATTAACTTCACCATCATATTCAAGTTCTAAATATAATTCTTCGCCATTCATTTTAACCAGACCAATAGAAAGAATTTCCCCTTTGTAAGGATCTAAACTAGAGAATTCTGAATCGTAGAAAATTATATTATCTGAATATGGTTCTATTTTCATATTTTTAAACACATTATTGAAATATATTTAATCTTTTTATTTATACAATTCATGCTTTGGATCAAACCAAACTACATAAAAAGTACTACCCACAAAATAACCGTGAACTCTTCCATGTTTATTAGATGTTAACTGAAATTGCCACGCATCATCATCTACATCTTCTCCATGAATTCCAAAAGTACTTTCTGTAATATTTTTATCCTTAAAATTTATTATATGACATTTTAGCGATTTTTTATTCATCACAGTCATCTCTCTCCTGTTCATTTCTGAAACATTCTTTAATCTATCTAATAATGTACTAAAATAACTCTGATTACAACATTTATAATCAAATTTCTTTCTTTTGATACATAACCTTCGAAAATTAAATGACACCCTTTCCGTGTCATCAATTTTGCTTGGTTTTATCTTTTTACTTTTGAACTGAGGTTCAGTCGGTCTTATTTTTAATTTTTTCACCATAAAATTTCCTTATTAACTCTTTTGGAATAGTACTATTACATATTTCATCTGGTTGATATCCTTCTCTAATTTTGAGCCAAGGATCCTCGCTATGGACCATTTGCTCTAATTGATATGCAGTAAAGGGCATATAGACGGATACAAATTCTTCCAAAAATCCTAATGTTTTCTTATCAAACCTTTTCTCAACTTTATCGAGCTTTAAATCTGTCTCTATAGGAGAAGAACCTCTCTCTTTATAAAATTGATATAATTCTGGAATAACCGGCCCATGAACCCATGCTTCAAAATCTTTTTTAAATAGTGGTTTGGAATAATTTGCCAAATACCAAGCTTGAGCGTAATAAACCAATTTTTGCAACTTCAAGTTTGTAATCGGTTCACCAGTCTCATTAGCCAATGCTAAAAGATAATCAGCTATATCCTGATATGTGATTTCTTTTTTATTTTTATTATTTTTTTGGTCAATCATTATATAGCATTATACCAAGATTTCATTTAAAATTACAGATAGATTATCCACAGGGCATTCTTGAGCGGGTGAGGAGAATTGAACTCCTGTTATCTACTTGGGAAGCAGACGTAATACCACTATACGACACCCGCTTAGCGAAAACGAGGTCAGACCTTCCCCAAAGGTCTGACCTCTGCGGAATGTAGCAACCTGCTTCAGATTTAAGGTCGGACCTTCTTTTGCTGAACCTTTACTGAAGGTTCAGACAAAATAATGTCCGACCTTATCAATGCTGACCTTATCACACAAAATAAGATCGGACCTCGAATTACCTCATTACGGGGAAAAGAAATACTCCCACCATTTCCAATGATTGCCACTTTCTTTTAATTCAGAAATGTCATTAATGACTGTTTCTTGTTCTTTCTGTTCTTCATCAGATAAGATAATAACTTTCTCGCCTGGTTTTTTCAAATTAAGCTTAAGTCGAGCTTCTTTTTCTAAATAAGGTTCTTTTTTTAAATACTCCATTAAATTGGCTAATTGTTCATTTTTGCCCTCTATTTTCTCTATCTCTATTTTTAATTTATTAATCTCTTGAGTTAATTGATACTTACGATAACTTTCTCGACCAACATTAACTGCCACTGCAATTAAAGCTAAAGTAACAACAAAGAGAAAAACCTTAGAACTAAGAATTTTCTTAAAAAAGTTTTTGTCTGATTGAACCATCTATGTTATTATTTATTTATGAAATCATCAACTCAAAAGAAAATAATTCGGATTACCTGGATTGTTTTAGCCAGCTTGGTTGTTTTAAGTATGATTTCTTTCCTATTCATCCCTATGTTATAATATATCATTTTTTCAACACCTTGAAAAACACCTCTTGAGGGATTTCTATTTTACCGAGGGCTTTCATTTTCTTTTTGCCCTTTTTTTGTTTCTCTAAAAGTTTTTTCTTACGAGAATAATCCCCACCATAAAGATAGCCAGTTACATCTTTACGCATAGCTGAAATAGTTTCCCGAGCAATAATATTCCCACCAACAGCAGCTTGCAAAGAAATAGAAAAAAGATGTTTAGGAATAACTTCCTTTAATTTTTTAACCATAGAACGACCCTCTCTAAAAGCACTTTCTCTATGAATAATTCTTGAAAAAGCTTCGACATTATCACCAGCTACTAAAATATCCATTTTAACTAAATCACCTTTTCTGTAATCCAGAACTTTATAATTCATTGAAGCATAGCCAGATGTGGTGTTTTTTAATTGATCATAAAAATCAACAATGATTTCGTTAAGAGGAATATGATATTCAATTAAAACTCTTTCGGGGCTTAGATATTGAGTATCCTTATACTCTCCTCTGGTTCCTTCCAGTAATTTCATAATTGAACCAATATATTGATTAGGAGTAATTATTTCTAAGCTAACCCAAGGTTCTCGAATTTCATCGATTAAATTCATTTCGGGTAAGTCATTTGCGGAGGAAATGACAGCTGAAGAAATGACTTGTTCTTTTTTATTTCGAACAATTATCTGATAACTAACCGAAGGAGTTGTCACAATTAAATTTAACTTGTATTCTCTCTTAAGTCGTTCCAAGATAATCTCTAAATGCAGCATGCCTAAAAATCCACAGCGAAAACCCCTGCCTAATCCTTCGCAAGATTCTGGTTCATATTGCAAAGCAGCATCATTTAATTCTAGTTTAGATAATCCATCTTTAAGCAAATCATAATCTTCTGCCTCAGTTGGATAAAAACTAGCGAAAACCATTGGTTTAGGTTCTTGGTAACCAATTAAAGGACTAACGCCAAGGTCATTCGTAATAGTATCACCAACCCGACACTGATTAACATTTTTTAACCCAGTAGCAATATATCCAATCTGACCAGCTGAAAGCGACTTAATTTTAACCATTTCTGGTTTTAAAGCACCAACTTCAATAACATCTGTCTTAGCTTTAGAAGCCATCATTGTAATCTTATCATTAGCTTTAATCTGACCATCAACAATTCGAACATAAGCAATAACTCCTTTGTACGAATCATAACTAGAATCAAAAATCAAAGCCCGCAAAGGACTATCTAATTTACCTTGAGCCGGAGGAATTCTTTCGATAATAGCTTCTAAGATCTTTTCTACATTAGTTCCATTCTTAGCTGAAATTCTAATAATATCTTCTTCTTTAACTTGTAGTAACTGACTCATTTCTTTAGTTGTTTTTTCAACTTGAGCATGAGATAAATCTATCTTATTAATCACTGGAATAATCACTAATTTCTGGTCTTGAGCTAAATGTAAGTTAGCTAAAGTTTGCGCTTGAACTCCTTGGCTGGCATCAACTAAAAGAATTGCTCCCTCAACTGCTGCTAAACTTCGAGAAACTTCATAACTAAAATCAACATGACCAGGTGTATCAATTAGATTTAAAATATATCCATTATATTCCATTCGAACCGGTTGTAACTTTATAGTAATACCCTTCTCTTTCTCTAATTCCATCATATCCAAAAACTGAGAGTGCATTTTTCTTTGTTCTACTGTTCCAGTTAATTCCAAAAGACGATCAGCTAAAGTTGATTTGCCAGCGTCGATATGTGAGATAATGCTAAAATTTCTAATATTCATTAATTTTCCTTCTTAAAACAATAAAGAGTAAAGCTAAATGTAAAATACTACCAATAGAAAAACCTAGAGCTAATCCAGGAACACCCATAAAACTAGATAAATACCAAGCGCCTGACAAACGAACTATGGCCGATAAAAACCCAATTACAAAAGGAGTCTTGGTATCTTCCCAAGCAAAAAACCCGCGTAAAAATAAAAGAATTAATGCTTCAGCAAAAAGACCAATTGAAAAATATCCTAAAGTTTGGGAAGTCAAAATAATTTCTTCTAATCCAAACTGACCGGTACCCAGAATAATTTTGACAATTAACTGACGTAGAATAATAAATATAAGAGAAGCTGGAACAATTAAAAAAAGAATCTTTCGAAAAGTAGTATAAAATACCTTATTAAATTCAGGAATATTTTTTTTCTGAGCTTGTTTGGATAATTCTGGAAAGGCAGCTATAGCAAAAGAAACTCCGAAAACTCCCAAAGGAAAACTAACTATATTATATGAAAGATTATATACGGCAATACTACCTATGGCTAAAAAAGAAGCGAAGATAGTCATAATCACAAGAGTTATTTGATTAAGAGCCAGATTAATAATTCTAGACGGCATCATCTTAAAAATTCTTCTGACTCCTTCAAATTTGAAATCAAATATCGGCTTCCAGCGAAAACCGCAAAAATAAACAGTCGGAATCTGAACAACCATATGTAAAAAAGCACCTATAACCACACCATAAGCTAAGCCAGTAAGACCAAAGGGCTCAACTAAAAACAAAATACCAAAAATAATGCCCAAATTATACATAATCGGCCCTAATGAATAAACCAAAAAACGACCAAAGCTTTGAAGAATTCCTCCTAAAATAGCGCTTAATCCTAAAAACAAAGGACTTAAAAACATAATTCTGGTTAATTCAACGGTTAGGGCTGTTTTTTCTAAAGAAAAACCAGGTGTAATTAATTTAATCAACCAAGGGGCAAAAACTATTAAAATCAAACAAATGATTATTAAAGACAAACTTATAATATTCAAAATACTATTAGCCAAATACCATGATTTGTTTCTGTCTTTATTCAAATAACTAATAAAAATCGGAATAAACCCGGCTGAGATAGCTCCGATAACCAAAAGAGAAAAAACTAGATCGGGAATTCTAAAAGCAGCGTAATAAATATCTAGCTCATCCCCAGCTCCAAAAGTACCAGCTAAAATTCTATCTCGAATTAAACCTAAAAATCTACTAACTAAAGAAGCCGCTCCTAAAATTATAGCGGCCGAAGCAATTGTTTTAGATTTATTATTTAAAAAAGCCTTAATCATTAATCTAAAAACCAAAAGTTGCACCTAAAAACTTATCTGTTTTCAAATCACTAATGAAATTTATTAATCCAGAACTAGAATTAAAATTATCGGGATAACGCCAAGAAATCTGCCAATCTTCAGGAAATTTCAACTTATGACTGAAATTACTACCTAAACTACCTAATTGTTTTTGTGCTAATAAACTATAACTATCACTTGTTTTAGTCAAGTCAATTTTAAAAGGTAACTTATATCTATAGGTTAAAATAACTTTTTCACCCGGACTGACATAAACCCAATTACCAAAAACTGTCTTGCCACTTTCTTCAAAAATATGAGTTCCAGTCTTTTTATCAATAACCATACCACTTTCAATTAAATTAACTAAAGGATCTGTCTTAAATCCTTGCTCTTGATAGTTAACTGGCGGTTGATAGATCTCTAAACTTTGACCTTGAGCTGAAATTAATTGACTTCCTTTAGGTAAATAAACTCTTAAATAGTTAGAATTAACCCGATTCCACCAATCATACTTCTCTTGACCACCCTGATGTTCTCGAACTATGGTTAAAGTATCAATAATTGACCCATCAGGTTGAATTTCAGCTTGATGATCAATGGTTTCTTTAACCATTCGATCAGTTTTATATCCATTAATATTAGAAGAAACAACGCTTAAATAATCTCTATCAGCTGAAGAAAGCTGACCAGCCCATCCTTGATCAATAATTAAATCTTCCAAAGAAGAGTTATTAAAATAGAAAAGAATATGCTTTTCTTCTAAACAATCAAAAATAATCTCTATAGCTTGTTCTCTTTGCTGGGAAGATAACTGGCTTAACTTCTCAATAAATAATGGGGTAAAGTCGGCTAATATTTTTTTAGGCCGATTCAATTCTTTATCATAATCAACTTCTACCTTGTATTGAATCAATTCAACAAAATTACTAGCGCTTAAAACCACTCCATACTCCGGCATATTAATTGGACCAGTTAATTCTAAAAGTCGTTCCACTAATATTGGCGTCAAGCTAATTACTCCATCAGTAGTTGGTCCACCTGTTTTTTCATAAAACCATTGAATCTTTTGAGCTGAAGTTGGAAAATCAGCAAACCAATTAGCATCATGCATTGACCAAGAAGTACTAACTTTTTGGATTGGACGAGGTGGAATTATTTTTTCGTGAAGCTGACCATCAGCGTTAAAAATTCCATCAACAAAAAGATTACTGATAGTTCCTTTATCTAAAGTTAATAATCCATAAGTACCGATAAAACCACCAGTTGCTCTAATCTCGCTATTATTCTGAAAAATTAACAAATACTGTCGGGGATTATCATGTCCCAAAATCTTTAAAAGAACTTCCGAATAACTTTCAACTTTAATTAACATTTTTTCAAGCAAAGGTAACTTTTCTTTTAAAGAGACAACTCCTTCCTGAATATCATCTGGCAAAGACTCAGTTTTAACTTCTTCTAATTCTTGATTGGCTAGTTTAATCCCAAATAGAGCCTGACTTAAATTATCCTGACTCTCAACCATTAAGTCCGTTAAATTACCTGAAGAATCACCTAAATTAATTAAATTAAATAAATTATCATAAGAGAATAAATTAACAGCTGCTGCTAATCCCTGGCCAGCTTGAGCTAAATTCTCCCCTACTTTAACTAAACGACTACCTGAAGAAACTAAATCACCACCTGGTAACTGTTCTAAAATACCTAAAGTTAAATGACCTAATTTATTAATTTCCTGATGGGCTTGATAGAAATCAGAATAAGCTGAACCAAAATTCTGTTCTGCTGCCTGCCAATTTGATTCTTCTAAAGATTGACGAGCAGCCATCAGATTTTGATAAGCTGACATACTATTACTTAAAACATCATCCTTAATCATTAATCCTTGACTTAGCCAAGCCGCCGTAGGAATAATCAAAGAAATTAAAAGCCCTGTTCCAATAAAACCAAATAAAGACTTAGGCCAAATTTTAACAAAACGATTAGGTTTTTCTTGAGGTAATGATATAGAGCCAGTAGATTTATAAGAAGCAACTTCAGGAAAATAGAATTCATTTAAACCAAGATTTAATTCTTTTTTCCCGACACCTTTAGAGTCTGTATCCTGATCTTGTATCGGGACTTTAACATTATCTAAGAAATTATCAATATTATCAAACAAAGCTAAATCAGATAAAATTTCTTCTTTAGTTGGCAGTGTTTCTATATTATTTAGTAATTCTTCACAAACAAAGTCCGGTTTCTTAATCACTTTCTTAATAGATAAATTAATAGTCCGACCCTGTTCACTTTTAACTAATTTTACTTGATGTTCTTCTTTTCTTAAATCCAAAATCTGCCCGACTTTTTTAATTCTTTCCATATCCAAATCACCATTTTGAGTAACAGGTTTAACATCAAAAAGAGCGTTGAGAATAAACTTGGTTTGGTTATTTTTGCCCATATGCCAAAAAACTCCGACCTCTAATCAGATGTTTTAATTATACCATATTTCCCTAACTGAACCACCTGTGGACAAGATAGGTCCGCATTGATAAGGTCCGCATTGATAAGGTCCGCATTGATAAGGTCAGACCTTTACTGAAGGTCTGACCTCATATTTATATGCCACACTTCCCTGACAAAACCACCTGTGGACAATTTAAAAGAACAGCTCTATAAGTTGCTCTTATAAACCTCCAATGTTTCTTTAGCCATCTTATGCCAACTATACTTTTTAATGGTTTCTTTGCCCTGAAAAATCAATTTCTTTTGTAGTTTCTTATTATCTAAAACTTTCTTGATTTTATCAACCATATCATCCGTATTTTCTGGATCAAAATATATAGCTGCTTGACCTAAAATTTCAGGTAAACAACTATTTTTAGAACAAACCACTGGCAAATTGTAAGTCATAGCTTCCAAAGGTGGCAAACCAAATCCCTCACACAATGAAGGAAAGACATAAAGAGAAGCATTTTGATAAAGCTTGACTAATTCTTGATCAGAAACAAAATCAGTAAAAACAACCTGAGCTGGACTAATCTTTTGAAGTCGTTGATAAAAATAGTCTAATTCTCCAACTAAAACTAATTTTAAATTCTTCTTCTCTTTAACTAATCCTTTAAAAGTAGAAATTAACCGTTCCAGATTCTTATGAGGATAAGCATTGCCGACGTAGAGGAGATATGGAGAATATTCGGCCATCCGATGGCCGAATACATTTAGCCGTCGGATGGCCCGAATATTTGGCTTCGGCGAACCTTCATAAATAACTTTAATTTTATCCGACTCAACATCAAAGTATTTTAATATATCTTCTTTAGTGTATTTAGAAACAGCAATAATTTTTTTAGCTCTTTTAATAGCTGACTTAATAACTGAATCGTAAGCTAAATTTTTAAGCCAATATCTAATAGGGCCTAAAGTAGAAGCTCGACGAGTAGGAAATTTTTTAAGAATTAAATCATGAATAGTTATAACAAATGGTTGATTATAAAAAATAGGTACATTAAAATGAGGAAAATGCATTAAATCAACTTTTTGTTGCCTAATCTTAAAAGGCATAAAAAATTGTTCTTGCAAACTATACCAAGGATAATCAGCTAAAACCTTTTTAAAATTAGAATTACTTGGTTGATATTCATTCCAATTCTCTCGGCGGAGGAAGATTATAAATCTGTATTCGGCTATCCGATGGCCGAATGCATTTGGCCATCGGATAGCCCGAATATCTACCTTCTCTAAATTCTCAACTAATTTTTGAACATAGCGCCCTAGGCCTTTTTGTTTTGGTCCATAAAATCGCGCATCAATCCCTATTCTGATTTGTTTTCTCTTAATCATTCTGTTAAAACTTTTAATGTTTGTTGAGCACATCTTTGCCAAGAAAACTTTTGAGCCTGTGTTAATCCTTTTTTAATCAATCGTTCTCTTAGTTGATTATTAACTAAAGATTCTTCCATAGCCCAAGCTAATTCATCAATGTTCTTTGGATTAACCATTAAAGCAGCATCACCAACCACTTCTGGAAGTGAAGAATTAGCTGAAACAATTGTTGGAATTCCACAAGCCATTGCTTCTAAAGGAGGAAAGCCAAAACCTTCAAAAAAACTAGGATAGACAAAAGACTGAGCTAAATTATATAAATATGGCTTATCCTCTTCTTTAACGAAACCGGTAAAGATAATATCTTTTTTTCTTTTTGACTGACTAGCTATTTTAAAAATATCTTGATAAAGCCAACCCTTGGTTCCAGCAATAACTAACTTAATACTCTTATCCTTTAATAATTCGAATGCTTTAATAAGACCGATTAAGTTTTTACGTGGTTCAATAGTGCCGAAATACAAAATAAACTTTTCGGGAATCAGAGGTCGGACCTTGTTTTGCCGGACCTCTGCTGAGGTACGGACAAAACGAGGTCCGACCTCTAGCTTCATAGGCTTGAATTGTTTCCCCACTCCTGAATAAATTACTTTTATCTTTTCTGAATCAATCCTATAAAGATTAATTAAATCACTTTTGGTTGATTCTGAAACAGCAATAATCTTATCCGCTTTCTGGGCTTCCTTTTTAGTATTCATTAAAAACTTCTGCCAAACTCTTTTCCGCCAAGAAAAAAACTCTGGATGATGTTCAAAAGATAGATCATGAAAAGTAATTACTTTTTTACATCCATCTGTCAAAGGAGCGACAAAAAAATGAGGATTAAAATATATGTCTAATTTCCCTCGATCCCCAAGTAATTTATCTATTTTCGGCCATTCAAAATAACGGGCTGTAGTAAAAAAGAAACGATTAGGAATTCTAAAATCTTTTAATTTAACATTATTCAAATTAAGCCAATTATAATCTAAATCAACTTTTCGATAGGCATTATAGAAAAGATGAAAATTAATCTTGGGCTCAAGAGTTAGAAGACAAGACAGAAGATTGATTGTATACTCCTCTACTCCAGTCCTGGCTCCTCGAGCTAAAACTCTAATATCAATTCCTATATTCATTGATAAATTTAATAATTTTCTCTTTAAATCTTTCCTGATCAAATTCTAAAGCTCTTTCCCTAATAACTTGAGAGTTAAAATTATCAGGATTAAACTTTTTAAGTACCTCAATCAAACAATCTGTGGTTTGTTCTTTGAAAAAAAGTCCTGTTATTTCTGATTGAATAATCTCTAAAATGCCACCACCCTGATAAGCAATAACAGGCCGACCTGAAGCCATTGCTTCAACAGCAGTGATACCAAAATCCTCTTCTTGAGGGAAAATAAAAGCCTGACAATGAGCATAAAAATCTCTTAATTTTTGATCAGAAACTAAACCCAAAAATTCAATATTATCATTAGCCAAGGCCTCAAGCTTTTTTCTTTCTGGTCCATCGCCAATGATCTTTAATGACCAACCAAGTTGATTAAAGGCTTCAATAGCTAAATTAAATCTCTTATATGGCAAAAAGCGACCAACCATTAAAAAATATTCTTCTGGTTTAGGAGCGACATAAAAAAGATCTGTTTTAACCGGTGGATGAATTACTTTTGATTCCCGCTTGTAATATTTCCTAATTCGCTGAGAGACAAATCGAGAATTAGCAATAAATTTATCAACTCTCTGAGCAGCTTGTTCATCCCAAACCCGGATATAGTTCATAAAAAAAGGAATTACCTTTTTAATTAAACTAGAATAACCAAATTCTTCAATGTATTTATGAGAATCATCCCAAGCATAACGAATTGGTGTATGACAATAACAAATATGTAATGTTTGAGGGGAAGTAATTACCCCTTTGGCATAACTAGCTGAATCAGAAAGAATCAAATCATAATCAGACAAATCAAATTGTTCAATAGCCAAAGGCATTAACATTAAAAAAGGACGATGATGAGATTTAACAAAAGGAACTTTTTGCATAAAAGAAGTATGAATCTCTCGTCCTTCAAAAGCATAACCAGTTCTTTTTTTATCATAAAGCAGGGTGTAAATTGGAGCTTTAGGAAAAATCTGTCCAAAAGCTTCTAAAACCCTTTCGGCCCCTCCATACTGATTAAGATAATCATGAACTAAAGCAACACGCATTATGTTTGATATTTTTTCAAGAGAACAATAAACGGAGTCTTTAATAAAATAACCAAATCTAAAATTAGAGACCAATTTTCAATATAGAAAAGATCTAATTTTACTTCTTCATCAAAATCTAGATCACTTCGTCCAGAAATCTGAGCTAAGCCAGTAATACCTGGTTTAGCACAAAACATTTTCTGCTGTTCTAAATTATATTTCTCAACTTCATAAGACATATGAGGCCGATAACCGACTAAACTCATATCTCCTTTTAAAACATTAAAAAACTGAGGTAATTCATCAAATGAAGATTTACGCAAAAAACTACCTATTTTAGTAATTCTAGGATCATTCCTAATCTTATGAATCGGACTTCCACCTCTTATATTTCTATCCTGATCTTTTTCTAATTCTTTAAGTATATCTCGGCCTTCTTTGGTACCAAATTCGCCATCACAAAGATCACTTCTCATAGAACGAAATTTGTAGAAAACAAACTTCTTTCTTCTATAACCATAACGATAATCTTTGTAAATAACTGGCCCAGGTGAACTCAATTTAATAACCAAAGCTATTATTAGATAAACTGGCGAAAAAACAATAATAAATAAAAGAGAAAAAATAATATCAAAAGTTCTTTTAATTATCCTGCCCCAACCATCTAAAGCAGTTCTCTTAATTTCAATTAAAAGAACTGTTCCTAAAGTACTGCTAACGCTATTAACAGTTAAAGTCTGGAAAAGATTAGGGACAAACTTAAAAACCAAATGATTATTCTCACAAAAATTAACTAATTCTAAAATATCTTTCTTAGGCCAATTAGGATCAGCTAAGATAATCTCATCAAAACATGAGTCCTTAAACTTTTGTTCTATCTTATTCAAATTAGGTTCAGAAAAATTACCAACTAAAAGATATCCTAAACGAGCATCCTGATTAATATTCTTAATAACTTTCTGAGTAACTTTATCCTTACCAATAATTAAAACTCGATGGACTCCTAAATGATATTTTTTCATTAAATATCTCTGCCAATAACCAATTAAAAGACGACCAAAAGCAACAAAAATAATAGCTAAGAACCAGCCAACTAAAATTAGGAAACGAGAATTAAATAATTCCTGACGAAGAAAGATATAGAAAACCAAAACAAAAATACCAGCCGAAATACCGACTAATATTTTCAAAAAATCATCTAATAAAACTCGATGAGCTTTAATCTTATAAAGACCAATTAGAGCAAAAACAACTAAAAGAAAAATAGTCACACCAATAACCAATGACAAATATTCTCTGAAAGGCAAGCTTAACTCAAAATAAACTGGACGATATTGAGTTATCCAAGTATTAGTTCTTAAAAAATAAGCAGCTAAACCAGATCCGACTAACATCAAAAAATCCAAGGGAACTAAAATAGCTGTGAATATAAGCTCTGACTTCTTCATACTCTAATCCTAATGAATTATTCCCAAAAACGCAACCGGAAAAGAATTGAGGAGGTCTGATATGAGGTCAGACCTTCAGTAAAGGTCTGACCTCTGCGGAATGTAGTAATCAGATATCTTGAAGGTCAGACCTCATTTTGCTGAACCTTTACTGAAGGTTCAGACAAAATGAGGTCGGACCTTGTCACGCAAAACAATGTCCGACCTTACCAGAATGGGACCTTATCATGCACATAAAAAAATCCCGCGAGGCGGGACTTTTATACAACCCAAGTAAGCAATAAGCCGGGTTCTGTCTTGGATAGTCATTTATCTAGGACTAATGTTACCATTAGCCTCAAGCGAGCTACTTTTGTCTCAACATAAAAAGTCGAGATTTGCTCTTGCATCAGGTGGGGTTTACCATCCCGACAGGTCTCCCTGTGGGAAAGAGGGTCTTACTCCTCTACTTTTCACTTTTACCCCTTTTTAGGAGATTACCCCTAAAATGGAGAAACATAGTCTCTGTGGCACTTTCCCTATTCTTACGAACGGTGGACATTATCCACCACCTTTCTTGCCTTGCCATAGCGCGAAGCGCGACGGCAGGTTTATGATGCCCGGACTTTCCTCCCCGCAGTACTGCGGGGCGACTATCTAACTTACTTAGGTTATTTATATACTATTACAAATAAACGACCTTGTCAATTATAAAAGTGATTGCTCTCTATCTTGATTATCTAGAGTCTGATTAACCATTTCATCAGCTTCTTTATTTTCTTCTCTCCGAACATGTTTAAAGTTAACACTCTTAAAATCTAAAATTAAATTCCAGATTTTGATAAACAAAAGCTGTAAATCTTTTTCTTTAATCTTGTATTGATGATTCATTTGTTTGACAAGTAATTCACTGTCAACTCTAAATTCTATTTCCATTTCCTTAGCTTTTTTCTTACCAAAAAGAAGTTTTGCTTTTTTCAAAGCAAAAATAACTGCCTCATATTCAGCTTGATTATTAGTTGTTTGACCAATTGATTCCCCATATTTCTTGAGAATCTGTCCTTCTTGGAAAATAACAACTCCAATGGCTGATGGCCCAGGATTACCCCGAGATCCCCCATCTGTTTGAATAATTATTCG
Organism: Patescibacteria group bacterium; assembly: GCA_018820085.1. Taxonomy (GTDB): domain Bacteria; phylum Patescibacteriota; class Minisyncoccia; order Portnoybacterales; family UBA2143; genus JAHJOV01. The sequence continues at coordinate 17,348 of JAHJOV010000020.1, read as the reverse complement.
CATAATTTTAAATCGATTATTTTCATTTCTAATCCCCGATGACCATTCCATTGATTAACAATCATTTCAAAAACAATATTAATTAACTGACCTTTTTTAAGAATTGGCTCTTTATCCCCTAAACCAAAAGCAATAGTATTAAACTTTTTAATTTTTTCTCCATGTTTGTCAAACATTATTAATTCCATTTTTAAATGTTTATTCCCATTACCTACACTTCTTAATTCACAAATTTCTAATTTTTTAGCTAAAAATCTGGGCGCGGAATTACCTCTACCAAAAGGTTCAAATTTTCTTATCTCGTCATAGCTTTGAAAACTAACATCATTAAGATTCAATTCCTGATCAATATCCAAAACCGGTGTCAGGTCTAAGTTTTTCATTCCTTGATCAAATTCCCTATGTAATATCTTGCTAATTACACCAAGATTTTCTTTTTTAGCCCTAAAACCGCCAGTGCATCTTCGGCCACCATATTCGATAAAATACTTTGAACATTTATTCAATATTCCAACTAAATCAATTTGTTTAGGAGCTCGACATGAAGCGTGAATTGTATCGCCACCATCCCAATAAATAATTGCTGGCTTGCCATATTTTTCCTTAAGCTTACTAGCAATCAAACCGACTAATCCCGTCGGCCAATCAATGCTTCCCTCAAAAATCAAACTATCAATCTTTTTTTGATTAATAAGAATCTCTGCTTCTTTAAAAATCTTACTGGTTAAATTCTGCCTCTTCTTATTTTTTTCTTCAATTTGAAAAGCTAAATCTTTAGTTTTTTCTCTATCCTCTTCAACTAAAAGATTAAATGCATTATTAGCATGATCTATCCGACTAGCCGCATTCAATCTAGGCCCAATAACAAAACCCAGCGTATTAGTATTTAGATTAGTTAAGGGAGCCTCTCCATTAATTGAATCTTGCTCAATTTCCGGATTAATTTTAGCTATTTTCATTAACTCTTGCAAACCGATCCATCGAGTTTGAGCCAAGACTCCTAGTCCATATTTCACTAAAGTTCTATTCTCGCCAACAATGGGCATCATATCAACCACGGTAGCAATAGCAACTAAATCTAAAAGCCACTTCTTAAAAGAATGCTCTATTCTCTTTTCCTGAACCGATAAAAGAGCGCAAACTAATTTGTAAGCTACGCCAGCTCCTGACAATTCCTTAAAAGGATATTTATCCCCTTTTTGCTGAAAATTAACAAAAGCAATTGTTTGTGGGATTTTTTTGCCTAGCGTATGATGATCGGTAATGATTAAATCCATTCCTAAAGACTTAACTAAATCAGCTTCTTCTAGGTCAGTACTGGCGCAATCAACAACAATAATTAGATGAGCTCCCTTTTTAGCTATGTTCTTAACTGATTTTTCATTCAAACCATGATTTTCTTTAGCCCGATCTGGGATATAGACATTAAGGTTTTTAACTCCCAATTCTTTAAGAGTTAAATAGACAATAGCGCTAGAACAAATTCCATCAGTATCAAAATCACCATAAATAGTTATCTTTTCCTTCTTTTTAATGGCTCTATTAATTCTCTTAACTGCTTTACTCATATCCTTGAGTAAAAAAGGATCATGAATGTCTTCTTGATAATCAGGATTAAAAAACTCATCAACTTGTTTTTGAGTTTTTAAGCCACGATTGTAAATTAATTGAGCGACTAAAGGAGAAAGCTCAGGAAATTGTTTAAAAAAAGCGCGGGGCGCTTTTGTTTTAATTTGCCACCTCATAAAAAAGAATTTTAAATTATAAATTTTGGTGTCATTCCCGCGAAAGCGGGAATCCAGGATTAATTAATTTTCGCTGGATTATCGGGTCAAGCCCGATAATGACACTGGTTAGCCCAACGCTTCTATTCCTGGTAATTTATCACCAGCTAAAAATTTTAACATAGCTCCTCCTCCAGTAGAGACGTGACTCATTTTATCAAATAAACCCATCTCTTCTATTAAAGCAATACTGTCTCCTCCACCAATAACTGAATAACTATCATTATTAGCTATAACCTGAGCTATTTTTTTAGTTCCCTCAACAAATTTATCGACTTCAATTAAACCCATAGGACCATTCCAAATAATTGCTTTCGATTGAGAAATTATCTGCCTAAAAAGATTATTAGTATCTGGACCAATATCTAAAATCATCTCTTCTTTATTAGTATTACCAATTGGGGCTATTCGAATATCTGACTTACCTAAAGGGTCTGTTGAAGTAATAGCATCGACTGGTAAATGAAGTTTAATATCAGTCAATTCTAATTTCTTAACTTCCTCAATCATTCCCTCTTCAACCACTGACTGACCAATAGCAATTCCTTTAGCGGCAAGAACTGTGTTAGCTAGAGCTCCGCCTAAAAGAACATTGTCTGCTTTTTTTAAAAACTTTTTAATAACTTTAATTTTAGTAGAAATTTTTACTCCTCCAATAATTACAACTAAAGGTCTTTCTGGTTTATCTAAAACCTTAGTCAGAGCTGTAATTTCTTTTTCTAAAAGTAATCCAGCACAACTTGGTAAATACTTAGGAATCCCAACTAAAGAAGCGTGAGCCCGATGGTCTACCCCAAAAGCATCATTAACATAAATCTCTCCATAACTAGCCAATTGCTTAGCAAATTGCCTATCATTATTCTTTTCCTCTGGATAAAAACGAAGATTTTCTAGTAAGATAATTTCTCCGACCTTAATTTGACTAACTCGATCTTTAACTTTCTGACTACAACAATCATCTAATTTAATAACTTTTCTGCCCAAAAGCTCTCCTAGCCTTTTAGCCACTGGGTCTAATCGTAGCCCTTCAACTATTTTCCCGTTAGGCCTGCCTAAATGAGCCAAAAGAATAATTTTAGCTCCTTGATCTAATAGATATTTAATACTCGGTAGAGTTGCCTCAATTCGCCAATCTTCACTATTATCAACTTTCAAATCGTCACCCAAAGGCACATTAAAATCAACTCTGATTAAAACTTTTTTATCTTTAAAATTAAAATCTCGAAGAAATTTCATATATCTTAACAAATTCACTTCCATTTAAAGAAGCGCCACCTACTAAAACTCCATCCATATTAGCTCCTTTAATATATTCATTAACATTTTTACTATTAACACTACCGCCATAAACGATCTTGGCCTTTTCAGCCGTCGGTCGATCATAAAGTTTAGTTAAAGTTTTTCGAATAAACAAACTAGCCTTCATAGCATCATCAGATGAACAAGAATTACCCGTTCCAATAGCCCAGATTGGTTCATAGGCAATAACTATATCTCTAATTCGAGCCGCTGAAACATTAGCTAAATCCTTTTCTATTTGTTCACCAACCATTAAGCTCATTTCATTAAGAGGCTTACCTTCAGAATTAAAAGTATCTCTAGTTTCTTCACCAACACAAAGAATTGGCTTAAGACGACTTTTTAAAACCGCCTTTATCTTTTTATTAATCATCTCATCTGTTTCTTGAAGATATTTTCTTCTTTCTGAATGACCAATAATTACATACTGACAACCCGTATTTTTAAGCTCCAAAGGAGAAATTTCACCAGTAAAGGCGCCTTTTTGCTCCCAAAAACAATCTTGCGCACCGAAAGTGAGTCCGCCTTTAACCAAAGCGATTAAGTGGGCTAAATATATAAAGGGCGGACAAATAATAACTTCAACATTCTTATTTTTAACAATCCCTCTTTGAATTACTTCAAAAAGATGTTTAGTTTCGTTAAGACTAGTTGGATTGCATTTCCAATTACCAATAATTAATTTAGACATATTATTTTTTCTTTTTAATAATAAGATAAGCTATGAAAATAACGGCTAAGATAACAAAAAACCAAGAAATCTCACTATAATATTTTTCTAATTGCTCTTGATTAGAACCAAAACTATAACCAAAAACTGCTAAAATAACAACCCAGATACTGGAACCAAGCGTAGTATAAAAAATAAAACTAGATAACTTCATTTTAGAAAAACCAGCCGGAATAGAAATCAATTGCCGTACTCCAACAACCAACCGGCCAATCAAAGTAGAAATATTTCCATATTTTAAAAAATATTTTTCAGCCTTATTAACTTTTTCGGGAGTAATCAACAAAAATTTGAAAAACCTTTTATCAGCTAAAGTATAAATTATCTTCCGGCCTAAGGTCGAAGCTAGATAATAGTTTATTAAAGCGCCTAAAATACTACCAATTATTCCAGCAATAACAACTAAATAGATATTCATCTTACCCTGCTGAGCTAAATAAGCAGCTGGTAAAATAACCACTTCAGAAGGAAAAGGAATAAAAGAGCTTTCTATAGTCATTAAAACCAAGACACCTAAATATCCAATTTTATCAATAATACTTGTTACCCAGGAAGCAATTGTTATTAAGAAAAATTCCATATAATCCGAATTACTGCTCTCTTAAAAATTCTGTCGCTTTTTCTGGCTCAATAGTACTAATCTCTATACCAGCCCCCAATTCAAAACCAGCCCAAATATTTGTCTTCGGTAAAATATTCAAATGCCAATGATATTGATCATAATTTCCCCCATCGCAAGGAGCAGTGTGAAAATAAAAATTATAAGCTGGATCCTTGAGTCCTTTGTAAAGCTTGTTTAACCCTTTTTGCATAGCATCAGCAAAAAATTCTTTTTCTTCTTCGGTCATTTTTTCAAAATATGGCTGATGTTCTTTGGGATAGACTCTAACTTCAAAAGAGACTTGTGCGGCAAAAGGACAAACAACTAAAAACTTCTCATTTTCATAAATAATTCGTTTCTTATCCTGAAGTTCCCATTCAATCATAGTACAATAGACACATTTACCTTGACTACGATAAAAGGCCTCGGCCCCATCTAAACTAGACCTCAAATCAGGATCAACAACTGGAATAGCCAATAACTGAGAATGAGGATGAGCAATAGAAGAACCTGCTTCCCGACCATGATTATGGAAAATTGAAATATATTTAATGAACTTCTTATTCATTAACTCAAGATATCTCTTTTGATAAAGATCAATTACTATTTTTACTTCGCCTGAAGAAAAATGAGCTATTTGTTTTTTATGATCAGCTGTAATAATAACCTCATGATAGCCAACCCCATTCATAATTCGATTAGGACCTTGCTTCCGTTCATTAAGATCATCAGCCGGAGTAAAAGCTGGAAAATCATTAGGGTGGGATATAACTAACTTTCCGGAAAATTTAAGTTTACAAAAAGGACATTTCCTTGATGAAACGTCATCTTTGATTCTTTCTTGTTGAGCAAAAGTTTCTGGTCGACGAGCCCGACCAGTAGCAATAACAACCCAATCATTAGAGACTAGATCCATTCTTAATTCTGATGGAGATTTTTCTTTATCTTTGGTCATATTTTTTTGTTATTAAATTCCATCTTATTTTAAAAACTTCCCAAAAAGTTTTAAAATAGCTTTTCCAACTAACCCGACTATTAGGATTATTAATCCAATAAACAGGAATGATTCCTATCTTGCAACCCAACATTCTAGCTATAGCTAAAACCTCAACATCAAAACTCCAACGATCAATTCGACAACGACTAAAAACATCTTCAGCTACTTGAGCAGTTAAAGCTTTAAAACCACATTGGGTATCCCAAATACCAGAAACAGCCACTAATTGAATAACTAGATTCCCCATATTACCAACTAATCTCTTATGAAATGGTTGAGGAACAGCTTGCTTAGCTCCAGCTACATCTTTTGAATCACGAGAACCAATAACTACTTGATAACCTTGCTCAAACAAAGGAATCATTTTCTTAAAATGATCTATAGTTGTAGCATTATCAGCATCCATAAAAAGTCGAATTTGACCCTTAGCTTCAAGCATTCCCTGCCGAACAACCCACCCTTTACCGTGATTCTCTTTGTTATTAATAACTCTTAAATTCTTAACTAAATCAACAAATTTACCCACTATTTGAGCTGTTTTATCCTTAGCTCCGTCAATAACAACTAATATCTCGTAAGTATAATCCTGTTGGCTTAAATAATGATCAATATCCAAAAGAGTATTACTAATATTCATTTCCTCATTATAAGCCGGGATAATAACTGAAAGAAAAACTTTTTCCATACCTTGTATTATACAATACTTTCTATTAAGATACAAAGTATCTAATATAGCTAGGTCTAGTAAGGTCCGACCTCAAAAAGTAGGAACCTTTTAGTAAAAAGTTATTTTACTAAAGTCTAGAGGTCGTACATTGTTTTGTCCGCACCTCAGCAGAGGTTCGGCAAAACAAGGTCCGACCTCTAAATAACATGAAATATCACATTATCACTTACGGATGTCAGATGAATGAATCTGATAGCGAAAGAATAGCCACTCAACTAGAAAAACAGAAACATCAGCTAGCTAAAAATATTAAACAAGCTGATTTAATTGTAATTAATGTCTGTTCAGTCCGACAATCAGCCATTAACCGCGTCTATGATAAAATCAAAAAAATCCGCCTGTTTTCTAAAAAACCTAAAATTATTCTAACCGGCTGTATCTTGGAAAAAGACAAAAAACAATTCAAAGAAAAGGTTGATAAAATAAAGCCGATTTCCGACAATTTTAAAATCAAAACTAACTGTCAATCAACTAAACAAGCCCTTGTTCCAATTATGACTGGATGTAATAATTTTTGTTCCTATTGCGCTGTCCCATATACTCGAGGACGAGAAAAATCACGACCAACCCAAGAAATTATTAAAGAAGTTAAAAATTTAATTAAAAATAACTACAAAGAGATTACTCTCTTAGGCCAAAATGTGAATTCTTATCAAAATAACTTTCCTAAACTATTAAAAACTCTTAATCATTTACCTGGTAACTTTGAGATCAACTTCATGACTTCCCATCCTAAAGATATGTCTGATGAGTTAATTAGTATTATTGCTAGTAGTAAAAAAGTATCTAAAAACATTCATTTACCGGTTCAATCTGGTGATAATAAAATATTAAAAAAAATGAACCGTGGTTATACAGTTCAAGATTATAAAAAATTAATTAAAAAAATCCGCCAACAAATACCTAAAGCAAAAATATCAACTGACATTATTGTCGGATTCCCCGATGAAACTGAAAAACAATTCCAAAACACAGTTAAATTAGTTAAAGAAATTAGATTCAGTCAATCCTATGTCTCGGCCTATTCTCCGCGACCGGGCACCGTAGCCCACAAATTCAAAGATAATATTCCTTCAGGTATCAAAAAAAGAAGAAAAAAAATTCTTCTTGATATGTTTTGATGTTCAGAGGTCGTACATTATTTTGTCAAAAGATGAGGTCAGACCTTCCCCAAAGGTCTGACCTCTGCGGAATATAGTTGCTTCAGAATTAAGGTCGGACCTTGTTTTGCCGGACCTCTGCTGAGGTACGGACAAAACAATGTCCGACCTTATCATGCCACGATTATGTCACACAACAAACTTATAATTATCCTTGGTCCGACTGCTTCAGGTAAGTCTAGTTTAGCCGTGAAATTGGCCCAAAAATTTAATGGCGAAATCGTCTCTGCTGATTCCAGACAAATATATAAGGAAATGGATATCGGCACAGCTAAAATCACAAAAAAAGAAATGCAAGGCATTCCTCATCATTTAATAGATATTATTAAGCCTAATCAAGAATTTTCTCTAGCCCAATTCAAAAAAAAAGCAACTAAAATTATTAAAGATATTCAAAAAAGAGATAAACTCCCTTTTTTGGTTGGCGGGACCGGCTTATACATCCAATCCGTTGTAGATAATCTCCAAATTCCAAAAACTAAACCGAATAAAAAACTTAGAAACAAACTAGAAAGCAAAACTAATCAAGAGTTATATAATCAACTTAAAAAACTTGATCCTCAAGCTTTAAAGATAATTGATAAGAATAATCAAAGAAGAATGGTTCGAGCTTTAGAGGTTTGTTTAATTACTGGGCAACCTTTTTCTCAACAAAAACATAAAGGACCTAAACTTTTCGATATTTTACAAATTGGACTTAACCCAGATATTAAAATTATAGACAAAAGAATTAATCAACGGGTTAAGCAAATGATTAAAGCTGGATTACTTGAAGAAGTTGAAAAACTAATTAAAAAATACGGTTCTAAGCCATATTCAATGAGTGGTATTGGGTACAAAGAAGCGCTTTTGGATAACTCTGAAGAATTAATCAAAATCCATACTAAACAATATGCTCGTCGTCAAATGTCCTGGTTTAGACGAGACAAAAAAATCAAATGGATTAAAGATTATAAAAAAGCGAAAAAAATGATAATTAATTTTATAAACTAAGCTGCTTTTGCTTCTTCGTATTTTTCTTTTAATTTTTCTCTTGCTTTTTCAAGCATTTCTTCTTGTTCGGTTTTTTGTTTAGCTTTGTATTCTTCGAATGTCGGTTTTCTTACTTTTTCTGATTTTGTTCCAAATTTTAATTCACCTTTAATCACTGCATCTTCTACTTTTTTTCTTCCTTTTTCTGTTATTTTTTTCTGTTGATTCTCTTTAATTTTTTTACCAAGCTCTTTATCTGTTGTCTTAAAAATACCTTCTTCATAAATTTTAAGGTTAGGATTAAGATTTGGTTTTTTTTGTTCTTGTTCGTGCATTTTTTTATTTCCTTAATTTCTTTTTTAAGATTTCCTCTACTATTTGAGGATTAGCCTGGCCTCGACTAGCAGCCATAACTTGTCCGACTAAAAATTGAAGCGCATTTTCCTTACCAGCCTTAAAATCACCTACTGGCTTAGAATTATCCTTAATTACTTTTTTAATTATCTTATCCAATTCTCCTTCATCACTAACCTGTTTCAAACTTTTTTCTTCAACAATATTAGAAGGATCGACTCCTGTTTCAAACATTTCCTTAAGAACCGTTTGAGCGGCTGAACTGGAAATTTCCTTCTGTTCAATTAAAGTAATAAATTCAGCAAAATTTTCTGGACTAATCTTGCAATCATTAATACTTACCTTACTATCTAATAAAAGCTTCTGTAGTTCGGTTAAAAGATAATTAACAGTTAGTTTTATCAATGGCTGTTTATCGTCAATTGATTTAATTTTCAACCAAGTATTTAATTCAGAAACCACCTGTTCAAAATAATCAGATAGTCCTTTGTTACTAACTAAAATATTAATATCATCAACTGGTATTTTATATTCTTGTTCAAATCTAATTCGCTTAGCTTGAGGCAATTCAGGTATTTTACTTAATAATTCAGAACTTGCTTTTGAAAGATTGTTTAAGGGAGGTAAATCCGGTTCAGGAAAATAACGGTAATCTTTAGATCCTTCCTTGACTCGTTGAGAAAATGTTTTTTGCTTATTCTCATCCCAACCTCTGGTTTCCTGAATGATTTCTTCGCCTGAATCTAAAACTTGAGCCTGTCTTTTAATCTCATAATCAATAGAACGTTCTACCGCTCTAAAAGAATTAAGATTTTTAATTTCCACCTTAGTTCCCATTTCGCCTTTTTCTGATTTAAGAGAAATATTAACCTCACAACGCATCTGACCTTTTTCCATATTCGCCTCAGAAACATCTAGATAACGAAGGATTAATTGTAATTCTTCACAAAACTGACGAGCTTGCTGACTAGATTCAATATCCGGTTCAGTTACTAATTCCATTAAAGGAACACCAGCTCGGTTATAATCAACTAAAGAATAATTACTTCCTTGAGGGTGAATTAATTTGCCCGTATCTTCTTCTAAATGGATTCGGGTAATCCTAATTTTCTGACCGTTAATTTTCAAGGATCCGCCTAATACTAAAGGCAAATCATATTGGGAGATTTGATAACCTTTAGGCAAATCAGGATAAAAATAATTTTTACGATCAAATTTAGCTCTATCAGGTATCTTACAATTCAAGGCTAATCCAGTTTTAATTACGAAATCAACTGCTTTTTGATTAATAACTGGTAAGCTTCCTGGCTGAGCCATGCAAATCGGACAAACATTAACATTAGCCTCCTGAACCTCGGGATTATTCAAACAATCACAGAACATTTTGCTCTCTGTCTTTAGCTCACTATGTATTTCTAACCCAATGACTACTTTGTATTCCATCTGCGTGATAAGGTCGGACCTTAAAATGCCGAACCTTTCCATCTAACCTTATTAAATTACCTCATATTTTAAATTTTCGTTGAGAAAGGTTCGGCATTTTAAGGTCCGACCTTGATTACCGTCCCTATAACATTTCGCAAAAGAAAAGCGACTGTTAGAGGACCAAGTCCGCCTGGGACTGGTGAAAGCCAACTGGCTTTTTCTTGAACACTTTCCCTATCAACATCTCCTACTATTTTACCATCTTTTTTACTAATTCCGCCATCTATTAAAATAACACCCGATTTAACCATGTCTCCCTTTATTATATGGGGTTTGCCTAAAGCAGTGATAATAATATCATATTCGGCCATCGGATGGCCGAATACATTTGGCCATACGATGGCCCGAATACTTTTAACACATAATCTCAATTTATGTTCTAACCTCTCTCCAAAAACTTCTGAATTAACCAGAGCAATTGTTTTTTTATCATCTAAATCCTCCTCAATTGATTTTAGGGCTTGTTCTATGGCTAGAATAAAAGGAGAATCAAACTTACTTTCTGACAAAAACCCATCAACATCTTTTTCTAGATTAATTGCTTTAATAATTTTATCTGAATTAATCCCTTCAGGTAAAGGCATTTGAACTAAAATACCATTAACTTGATTATCTTGATTAAATTGATTAATAATTTTTAAGATTTCTTCTTCTGAAGTATTTTGAGTTAAAACTTTCTTTTTAATTTCAATACCAACTTTCTGGGTAGCTTGTTCTTTTTTCTGAACGTATAGCTGAGAAGCTAGATTATTTCCTACTAAAATAATACCTAAACAAGGTTTAAGTTCTTTTTCTTCAATTTCTTCCTTCAACTCTTCCAAAATCCCATCTGCTATTTTTTTTCCATCTATAATATTCATATCGCGTTGATAAGGTCCGTATTGATAAGGTCGTACATTGTTTTGTCCGTACCTCAGCAGAGGTCCGGCAAAACAAGGTCCGACCTTAATTCTGAAGTTATATCCCCGGGACTTTAAACTTTAAACACATTGTTTCTACTTCTTTGTTTAGTTTTTTTAAAAACTTATCATCCTTATAATTATTCAAGGCCTTAATTATCCATTGACCAATCATTTCCATTTCCTTTTCCTTCATTCCTCTAGTCGTAGCCGCTGGTGTTCCTAAACGAATACCGCTTGGCCGCAAAGGAGGATGCGAATCATCCGGAATAATTTGCTTATTAACTGTTAAAGAAATCTTATCCAAAGTTTCCTCAGCTACTCTTCCATCAAGATTAAAACTTTTAATTGTATCAATCACCATCATATGATTATCAGTTCCATTAGTTATTAATTTGGCTCCATTTTTCATTAATACTTGGGATAATATTTTAGCATTCTTTAATATTTGTTGAGTGTATTTTTTAAATTCAGGTTGCATTGCTTTTTTAAGAGTTATAGCAATAGCAGCGATTGTTTGCATATGAGGACCGCCCTGTAAACCAGGAAAGACAGATTTATCAATCGCCTGGGCAAACTTTTCCTTGCATAGAATTAAACCGCCCCGAGGACCCCTCAAGCTCTTGTGTGTTGTGGTGGTAACAATATCAAAACTATAATCAAAAGGATTATTCATAACACCACCAGCAATCAATCCACCAATATGGGCAACATCAGCCATGGTTATAGCCCCAACTGCTTGAGCTACTTTCTTGAAACCAGCATAATCAATATCCCGAGGATAAGAAGTATATCCGCAAAGAACAATCTTGGGCTTATGCTTTTTAGCAATTTTCATTAATTCCTTAAAGTCTATTTTCCCTTTATTCTCTGGATCGGTCTTATATCGAATAAAATTAAAAATCTGACCCATATGAGAAACAGGCGCTCCATGAGTTAGATGACCGCCATGAGATAAATCCATACCTAAAATCGTATCACCCGGCTTTAAAAAAGCGAAATAAACTGCCTGATTCATAGGAGAACCAGACAAAGGCTGAACATTAGCATGCTCACATTTAAAAACTTTTTTAGCTCGATCAATAGCCAATTGTTCTACTATATCAGTATATTTCTGTCCTCCATAATATCTTTTCTTGGGATATCCTTCCGAATACTTATTAGTCAAAATAGAACCATTAGCCGCCAAAACCTCTGGATAAGTATAGTTTTCCGAAGGAATTAATTCAATTCCTTTTTGCTGACGCTTCTCCTCTCCAATAATCGCTTTGTATATTTGTTTGTCGTTTTTCTCCAATAATCTCCAATTTTTGTCTTTGTTCATGTTAAAACAAATTACTTGTTTTGAAAGTTGAATCTTGATTATATGACCTTTTCTTTTTAAGACACATTTCGGCAATTGCTAATTCTGTTCCTAAATAAATTGCATGATTAGTATTTAAAGAAGATATCGAAGCTATTTTATCTCTTAAATCATATGCTGTTTTTCCAGAGTATTTTTCCAACTCCACCCCAGTTTCAGGATGGAGTAAAGTTACAATGATTTTATTTTTTTCAATTTTAATCTGATAATTTCCTCTTTTATCATGACAGGTCCTTTTCATTACATTCTTATATTTTTTTAACATTCCTTCAACTTGCTGATAATAATTATTATAGATCTGAGCACTTCCAGAAATAATAGTTAACAGACCAGAATCAACTCCAATACCTTTAGCAATTTCTTCTTGAATTGCAGCACAACCATAAGCATTTTCAGGCCAACCCTGTGTCATATCATGACTTCTGAAAAATACAGTTAAATTCAATTTTTCATCTTGAACTAATACCTGTAAAAACACTAAACACGGAGAAGATTTATGTTTTCTCATCAATTCATCAGCAACATGCCAAGTTATCGCTACACATGTTTTTGAATAAGGGTCTCTTTTTAAAGTATCAATAGCATCTTTAACCTGATTAATCTCACAATAACCTTTCTTATAACGAATATTTTTATCCAACCATTTACCCTGCCCAAATTCAAAATCCTTATATTCTTTAGTATTAACAAGTTCTTTAATCTTTTCAGGATCAGGATAATAATAGGCTCTTAACTTATTCCCGTAAGTATAGGCTTTACCCTTGGGTAATAAAGGAGATAGGATTTCCTTTTTATAAGCCTCTATTTTCTCTTTGGTTAAAGGAATTAAAAACGGATTAATTGATAAATCCATATCTTGAGGATTATGAATAACCACCGTCATATCATTTATTTCCTTAACCCATCTATCTGTATTAGCATTCATTAAATTTTTTCTCCCGTATCGATAAATATTACTGATCATCTTTATCCAAGCTTCAGGAATATTTCCTCCATAAACAATAATAGGCCCTCCTTCATAAGGAAAAGAGTCCTCAGTTTGCTCATAATCAAAAACTTGAGGTATCATAAAGGGTTCTTTTTCTTTAAAAGTCTTGACTAACTTGTTTGCTTCCTTGATTTTTTTGTCTAAAGAAGCCGTTGGCATTTTTTTATTTAAATCAATAAACTCAACATTTTTTCTCACCTTTTCTATTAATTTAATAGGAATATTCTTGTCTAAATAAACAGCGTTTTCAAAACCTTTAATCTTTCTATTATTATCTATTCCTTTTTCAAAGAAATTTCTTATCGCATTTGCGCTAGTCAAATCTGATACTTGATCATTAGAAGATTTCGAAGAATATTCCTCTCCTAATAAAATAAAATATCTAATAAAGGGATTTCCTAAAATATTTCTTATCATCGGCTGAATACCAGCTGGAGTATAGAAATTAGCAGCGATAGCTAAATTTTCTTTTTTTAACTTCGGAATAATCGCATCTCTCATCGTCCACAAAAAAGCAACACCGACATTAGCGTCAGTGACTCTTAATTCAGAAAAAGAAGGAAAAGAAATTCTATCTCTAGCAACGACTGGCCATCCCTTTTCTCCATTAGACCCAATTTGATTCTTAATTAAATTTACTATTTTATCGTTCATTTATTTATTTTTTAATTTTATAATGAATAAGCTTAACACCAAGACGAGTTAAATATTTTTCAACATCTTTATCTAAATTATACTCAGAAAGATAATAAATTTCTTTAATATTTTGGTTTACTATCTGTTTTGCACACGATTTACAAGGACTAAAAGAAATAATCATACTCGCTCCACTAATATTAATACCGTTATTTGCAGCATTACCTATAGCATTTAACTCTGCATGACTACCCCGACACATACCAGCTCCTTTTTTAAGTTTACCTCCGACTATTCGACTACATCCAACTTTATGACAATGAACATCACCCCTTGATGGTCCATTATAACCTAAAGACAAAACTTGCTTATCTCTAAAAATAACTGTACCAATGCTATAAAAAAGACAAACTGACCTCTTTGAAACAGCAAGTACTATTTCAGCCAAAACATCATTAAAAGTTGGCCTTTTATAAGAAGTACTTATTTTTTCGAGAATCATTTCTTTCAGTACCTTTTTTGGAACATTTTTCGTTGCTTTTCCCAATAATTTCTTACTTTTTTTCATTTTTTTTAACCTCTTTCTCCCCCATCTCATTCTATAATAAAAAAATTGAAAAATAAAGCCCTAAAGGATCAATAACCCAATAAGGCTCTAAATAATTATCAAAATCTCTATTATTTAACATCAACACCCATACTCCTTGCCGTGCCTTCAATGATTTTTTGAGCTTGTTCTGGATTAAAAGCATTTAAATCAACCATCTTTTTTTCAGCAATTTGTTTAATTTGGTCTTTAGTTACTTTACCAACTTTTTTCTTATGCGGTGTTCCAGAACCCTTTTCAATTCCAGCTGCCTTTCTAAGCAAATCAACGGCTGGTGGAGTTTTTAATCTAAAATCAAAAGTTCGATCCTCATAAACCGTAATTTCAACAGGAATAATATCGCCAGACATTTCTTGAGTAGCAGCATTAAATCTACTACAAAAATCCTGAATATTTAAACCATGTTGACCTAAAGCCGGACCAATTGGTGGAGTCGGATTCGCTTGTCCAGCTTTAATTTGTAACTTAATAGTTGTTTTTATTAATTTTGCCATATTATAATTTATCTACTTGCAAAAAATCTAATTCAACTGGTGTTTCTCGACCAAACATAGAAACAAGAACCTTAATCTTGCCTCGCTTCTCATCAATTTCTGAAACTTTACCATCAAAATCCTTAAATGGGCCATCAGTAATTTTAACTCCATCACCAACAACAAAATTAATCTTGTATTCTGGCTCATCAACACCCATTCTCTTTTGTAATGACTTAATTTCTTCTTCAGAAATTGGAGTTGGTACTGTTCCAGCGCCAATAAAACCAGTTACTCGAGGAGTATTTCTAACTACATACCAAGAATCATCAGTGACAATCATTTCAACTAAAACATAACCAGGATAGATTTTTTCTTCTTCAATGACTCTTTTACTCTTTTTAATTTTAATCTTTTTCTCAGTTGGAACTAAAACGCTAAAAATCTTATCCTCCATATTCATAGACTCAATACGCTGTTTCAAATTTCGAGCAACAGCTTCTTCATAACCAGAATACGTATGGAGAACATACCAATTTCTTCCTTGTTGTATTTGCTTAGGCATATTAAATCACAAACTTATTAAGTAAATATGAAAATAAAAAGTCCAAACCACCCAAAAAAGCAGCTACGGCTAAGGTGAAGCCAATAACTATTAAAGTTTGTCTAATAGTATCTTGACGTGTAAGCCAAGTCACCCGCTTTAATTCAATGCGGACTTCTTTCAAAAAGGTGATTAATTTTGTAGGTAATTGACTAATCTCCATTGTATTTAAAAAGCCCCCAAGGGCTATTACCCTTATCTTATTCCAATATTATTATACTGTCAAGGATTAACCAATGTCCATTTTAGTAAGGTCGTACATTTTTTTGTCCGCACCTCAGCAGAGGTTCGGCAAAACAAGGTCCGACCTTAATTCTGAGGCCGCATTCCGCAGAGGTCGGACCTCTGCTGAGGTCAGACCTCATCTTAGCTTTAAACATCTAGATTTTTTACCTTCTTAGCGTGGGTTTGAATAAACTTCTTTCTTGGAGCAACTTCATTACCCATTAAAATATCGAAAATTTTATCTGCTTCCTTAGCGTCATCAACTAAAACTTTTTTCATAACTCGATTAGCTGGATTCATAGTTGTTTCCCATAATTCACCTGGATTCATTTCACCTAAACCTTTGTAACGCTGAATATTAACTCCATCTTTACCCATCTCAACTAATATTTTATCTTTATCTACATCAGTATAAACGTATTCTGATCTTTTCCCCTTAGAAAGACGATAGAGTGGCGGTTGAGCAATATATAGATGACCTTGATTAATAATTTCTGGAAAATAACGGAAAAAGAGTGTTAAAAGCAAAGTTCTAATATGAGAACCATCAACATCAGCATCAGCCATAATAATAATCGCATGATAACGTAATTTACTAATATCAAACTCTTCGGCAATAGCTGTACCCAAAGCAATAATTAGAGCTCTGATTTCCTTGGAAGTTAAAGCTTTATCTAATCGCGCCTTTTCAACATTAAGAACCTTACCTCTTAAAGGAAGAATAGCCTGAAATTTTCTATCTCTTCCCTGTTTTGCGCTGTTATGAACAAAAATCCCAGAAGACAGAGCAAAATTATGGGTTTTCTCTACTTCTAAATCATAGACATCTATTTTTTTTCTAACCCTGATTATCTTTTTAATTTTATGATTATATTTCCTTACGGCCTCATAAGCATTCTTTTTATTCCCGTTAAAAAACATCTCACAAAATGTTGAAAACTTCAAAAGAGAATGATCTTTTGTCTCAACTCTCAAAATATCGTATTTTTCAAAATTACCATACTGCTCATAAACGCCTTTCAAAAATTCAACTGTCTTCTTATGGTAGGTTTTGTTTAGGGCTTTTCTTCTTTTTATTCTAAAATCATCTGTCCACTGTTCTCTTGTTTTTTGTTTACGCCAAGCTAATAATTCTAAATCTTGCCATTGCTGTTTTGATAATAAAGAATATTCTTCTCTTTTTTCTGGATGTAATTCAAAATATTTCTTAACCTTTTTAGCTTGTTTTATTCTGTTTTCTTTTTTAGACCAATATTCTTTTTGAACTTTATTTAATAATTCATTATTCTTTTTTCTATATTCTGGAGAGTTGTTATAAAATTCTAAAAACTTTTTAGTCATATACTGCTTATATTCTTCATTTTCCCATTGTTTCTTTGCTCTTCTGCTAAGCATTCTTCTCATTTCGGGAGTAGTCATTATTCTTTTAATTTTTTCTTTGTAT
>JAHJOV010000001.1 GCA_018820085.1 Patescibacteria group bacterium | reverse complement strand
TTATTAGAAGAATTAAATAAAAAGAATATTATTGTTTTTCTTAAAAATATAGAGAATCAAGAAGTAATAGCTAATCTTAGTTGGAATGGAGCAGTTGATAAATTTTATAATTATGATTATTTAATGATCAATGAAGCTAATCTATCAGCTAGAAAAAGTAATGCTTTTATTAAAAGAAGCGTAGACTACCAAATTGACTTGACTAAAGAAAGACCAGAAGTTACTTTGAAGATAGAATATGATCATCAAGGAAAGCAGATTGATTGGTTTAGTACTGATTATCAGGCTTATTTAAGAGTATATGTGCCACATGGAAGCACTAGTGACCAAATGGAGTCCTTTGATGAATTAGGCAAGACGGTTTTTGGTAATTTAATTAAGGTACCTACCGGTCAAAAAATGGTAATTGAATTTAAATATTCTTTACCGGAAAAAATAAAACAGGATGAGAGATATAATATTTTAGTTCAAAAACAGATTGGAGTGGAGAGTTTGCCTTTTAAATTGATTTTAAAAGATATTAATCAGAAAACATACATTAAAGAGGAAATTATAGAGAATGATTGGGAGGGGATAATCTCTTTCTAAAATGAAAATAGTAATGATTGGTCAAAAAGGAATACCGACGCTTTTTGGAGGAATTGAGCGTCATGTTGAGGAGGTTTCTTATCGTTTAGCAGAAAAAAAGAATTATCAAGTTTTTGTATACACTAGAGGATACTATACTCCTAAAAATAAAAAGAAATATAGAAAAATTAATCTGATTCATTTACCAACTTTTAGAACTAAACATTTAGATACAATTAGTCATGTTTTTTTTGCTACCTGGCATGCTATTTTTAAGATTAAGCCAGATGTAATTCATTATCATTGTGTTGGTCCAGCTCTATGTCTCTGGATTCCTAAATTATTAAATCCTCGAATTAAAATTGTTTTTACTTTTCATTGTCGAGACTATTTTCATAAAAAATGGAATGGTTTTGCTCGATTGTCTTTAAAACTAGGAGAAATAATTGGTTGTTATTTAGCCGATGAAATTATTGCTGTTTCTTTAGAAATACAAGAATATATTAAAGATAATTATAAAAAAGAAGTTATTTATATTCCTCATGGAGTTAATCAAGAAATAAGTATCCCAGCTAAGCTAATTAAAAAATGGGATCTTGAAAAAGATAATTATATCTTAGTGGTTAGTCGTTTGATTGCCCATAAAGGCCTTCATTATTTGATTAATGCTTATCAGGAAATTAAAACAGATAAGAAATTAGTTATTGTTGGTCCTTCTTTTTATACCCAAGATTATGAGAATAAATTAAAAAAACTAGCTCAAGATAATCCTAATATCATTTTTTTAGGCGCTCAGTATGGCCAAATCTTAAAAGAACTTTTTAGTAACGCTTATATTTTTATTCATCCTTCAGAACAAGAGGGCTTACCTTTAACAGTTTTAGAAGCAGCTAGTTTTGGTCGTTCTTTATTACTTTCTGATATTAAAGCTCATCAAGAAATATTTGAGGATTTACCTTTCTTTTTTAGAAATAAAAATGTTAAAAACTTAAAAGAGAATTTAGAATCTCTTTTAAGAAATCCTCATTTAATTCGTCAAAGAGCTAGGAAAATTAAAAGTTATAGTCGGTCTCATTACAATTGGGATAAAGTTGTGGAAAGTACAATTTTGAAATATGCTTCAGTCGTGATATAATACTAGAAATGAAAAAAAATCGAATCACTCAATCAATTATTGTTGGCTTTACTACTTTAGTCGCTACAGCCATTTGGGCTGGATTAAAAAATCTTTTGTTCGAAAACGGGAATTGGCTTTGGCCTGTTATCGGTTTTTTTGTTTTACTTATTTTTCTAAGTCTAAATTGGTTAATCACTAAATCAAAACCTGTTTTGTTAATTACACTTTTTTTTGTTTTAATTACTTTTCCTTTTGCTTTTAGTTTTAAATGGGAATATTTAATTTTCTTGTTTCTTGCTTATTTATTTTTTTTCTTGGGCTCTAAACAAGCTATTAATGAAAAAGAATCTAGAATTAAAATTGAACCAATTAGAATACTTAAAAGAGGATTGCCTTTTGTTTTAACTGGTCTATCTTTAATGATTGTTATTGCTTACTATTTTTCTCCTTTGGCCTTATCTGGTCAAAACGAAATTACTGTCCCACGTCCTATATTTAATTTTGTTGTCGAAAAAATACCTTTTTCTTTTGACCAAGATTTTGTTTATCAACAATTTAATCAGGAAATCAATAAACAAAGTCAAGCTTATTCTAAATATTTAACTCTTGGTTTGGCAGTTGGTTTTTTCTTTGTTCTTAAGGCGATTGGGATTCTTTTTATGTGGTTAGTAATTTTATTTAGTTTTGGTATTTTTAAAATCTTAGTTATTATGGGAGCGATTAAAATTCATGAACAGGCTGTTCTAAAGGAAGTAATTGAAGTATAAATATGTCTAAAGATTATTATAAAATATTGGGAGTTTCTAAGGAATCTTCCGATGATGAAATTAAAAAATCTTATCGTAAATTAGCCCTTAAATATCATCCAGATCGAGCTCCTAAGGATAATAAAAAAGAGTACGAAGAAAAATTTAAGGAAATCAGTGAGGCTTATCGAATTCTTTCAGATAAAGATAAACGAAATCAGTACGATCAATTTGGTCAGAATTTTGAACAAAGTAATCCTTTTGGTCAAGGATTCTCTCAACAGGATTTCCATTCTTTTCAGGACGCTTTTGGCGGTCAGGATATTTTTGAAGATCTTGGTTTTGGTCGTATCTTTGAACAGATGTTTGGTTCTAATTCTAGAGGCCGAAGTCGGGCTAAAACCCAATATGGTCAGGATATTGTTATTGATCAAGAAATGTCTTTGAAAGAAGCTTATCAAGGTCTTGAAAAAGAAATTGATTTAAAAAAGATGATTACTTGCGATAAGTGTCAAGGTAAAGGCGGAGAGAATTTTAAAAAATGTTTTTCTTGTCAGGGGACTGGTTACGAACAAGTTAGTCAACAAAGTATTTTGGGTTTAATTCTTCAGCGAAGAATTTGCGCTAAATGTCATGGCCGGGGAGAAATACCAGAAAAGGAATGTAATTATTGTCATGGCCAAGGCATAGTCAATGAAAGTAAAAGGATTAAATTAAATATTCCAGCTGGTATTGAAGATGGGCAAACATTAAAACTTTCTGGACAAGGTGAAGCCGCTCCTTATAACGGACAACCAGGAGACCTTTATGTTAATATTCATATTAAATCAGACAAGGATTTTGAACGACAAGGAGATAATTTATTTCATAATTTAGTTATTAACTTTTCTCAGGCTGCTTTAGGTGATAAAATAGAGGTACCAACTTTAGAAGGAAAAGTTAATCTTAAAATTCCTGCTGGTATTCAATCTGGAGAAATGATAAGATTAAAGAATAAAGGAATGGCAAGCTTATATAAGAGCAGACAAGGTGATTTAATTGTTAAAATTCAAGTAGTTACACCTAAAAGACTTTCTCGTCAGCAAAAAAAATTAATTAAGAATTTAAATCTATGACAGCAGCTTAGTCCAGAGGTCAGACATTTTTTTGTCCGCACCTCAGTAGAGGTTCGGCAAAAAAAAGGTCTGACCTCTGATTAATAACAAAGATTAAATTTATGACAGCAGCTTATTCATTTTTATCAGGCTTTCATATTGGAACCGTCTCAGGCTGGGATATTTTTATCGCTTTGATCCTTTTGATCATCGTTCTTGTTTATGGACTCTTTTTAGGACGAAATAGAATGATCATTATTCTTTTAAGCAGTTATTTTTCTTTTTTAATTGTTCAAAATATTCCTTGGTGGAAATTGAGTTCTATTGGTTGGCTTGGAGTCGAGCAAAATCCTTCATCTTCTTTGAGGATAATTCTTTTTCTCGGCATTATTCTTTTATTCTATTTTTTAATACCTCGTTCTGCTTTAACTTCTGTTTTGAGAGTTAGGAAAAGGGGATTAGCTTCTTGGTGGCAATTATTTTTTTTAAGTATCGTTCAGATCGGTTTTTTAGCCATGATCATTCTTTCTTTCTTACCATTGGAAGTATTGTCTAGTTTGGCTCCAACTATTAGGAAACTATTTATTGGTCCTGAGGCTCAGTTTGTTTGGATAACGTTACCAATCCTAACTATTATCCTAATGCGTAAGAAAAAGGATTTAGATAAGAAAAGTAGGTAGATCTATAAGGTCCGACATAGAAGGTCCGTTTTGGTAAGGTCAGACCTCAAAAAGTAGGAACCTTTTTCGAAAGGTTCCGCTTTTTAGGTCTGACCTTAATTTATTGCTGAGGTGCGGACAAAATAATGTACGACCTCAAACTCAAATCACTATATTCCTCAGAGGTCAGACCTTTACTGAAGGTCTGACCTCGTCTTCATTTTCTTGCTTTTCTTTTAATTTTAGGTTAAAGTATTTAGGTATATATTATGCCCCGTTAGCTCAGTGGTAGAGCAGCTGGCTTTTAACCAGTTGATGAGGGTTCGATTCCCCCACGGGGCACTTTTTTA
>JAHJOV010000019.1 GCA_018820085.1 Patescibacteria group bacterium | reverse complement strand
TGTCTTATAGCTGGTCTTGGTTTTGCGTCTGTAGAAAACTTAATGGTTCTCTTTAAAATTTCTTTTCCTGATTTCAATCAAGCTCTAAATACGATTGGCTTTCGTTTTTTAGGAGCAACCTTAGTTCACGCTCTAGCTTCAGCTATTGTTGGCTATTGGTTAGCAAGGGGATTATTAGAACTTAAAAAAAGAAAAAAATTTATCTTAGTCGGTTTAACTATTGCTATTATTTTCCACACTTGTTATAATTACCTTATCGTAACTGCCTTTAATCAGACATCTCAAAATCTAAAACTATTCTTCCTTTATCTGATTGTCACCCTTTTAATTTCTGTTAGCTTAGTCGTTTCTTATTGGTTTAAAAAATTAAAAAAACAACAATCAATATGTCTCCATCATTTTTTGAAAAAATAACTGGTGCCAACTTTTTAGAAGAAGATGCTTCTGAAAAAGCAAAAAAGTCGGCCAAAAATAAAATAACAAAAAAAACAGCTTCTAAATCTAAGGCGATTGAGAAAGATGTTTCTGTAGAACAATTAGATGAAAAGGCTAAAAAAATAACTATGCCTAAAGAATTTACTGAAAGTGAAAATATTAATGAAGAAAAGAAATCAGAAGAATGGTTAACTGAATCAGAAGGTCAGCTAACTATTGATGTCTATCAAACACCTACTGAGATAGTTATTAAATCAACTATTGCTGGCGTTAGCCCAGATGCTATTGATATTAGTATGACTAATGACATGATTACTATTAAAGGAAATAGAAAAAAAGACGAAGAAGCCAAAGAAGAAGATTACTATTATCAAGAGTGTTATTGGGGACCATTTTCTCGATCAGTAATTCTCCCAGTTGATGTAGAAGTTGATAATGCAGATGCCGGAATGAAAAATGGAATTCTAACAATCAGATTGCCTAAGATAGAAAAAATTAAAACCAAGAAAATAGAAATTAAGAGTGAATAAGACTTATTTTTAAGAAATAAAAACAAGGGATACACTAATCCCCTGTTTTTTGTTATCATAAAAGAGTGAAAAAAAATATAATATCTATTATTCTAATAACTCTTGTTTGTTTAATTTATCTTATTCTAATCCTCCAAGTTATTAATACTCAAAAAATTGCTTTGGGAGTTAAGGTAAATGGTTTTAATTTAAACGAATTAGAAAATCAATGGAGCCAATTTATCCAGCAAGAATTAACTTTTACATATCAAGATAAGACCTGGCTAATTAATTTGTCTGATTTAGGATTCCAACTTGATTACCAAGCTAATATTAATCAAGCATATTACATCAGCCATGGCTCAAACTTTTTTGTAAACTCTAAAAACCAATTAGCAGCCCTGTTTAATCTTATTAATCTAAGTCCAGCTTATCAGATTAATCAAGAAATATTTCAAAATAAAACCAATCAACTTTTTAAAGATATTGAAGGACTAGCTCAAAACGCCACTTTAATTTTTAATCAAGAAATCAATGATTATTCCCTTCAGCATTCAACTCAAGGTATTGTTGTTGACCGTCAACAAATTTTAAATCAATTATCAAAACAAATTAAAGATTTCTCTTTAAAAGCAATCACTCTAAATATAATTGAAGACAAACCAGAAGTAGAAAATAACGAAGTAACAATAGCTAAAGAAGAAGCACAACGAATTTTAGCTAATCAACCATACTACTTAACTTTTGAAGAAGAGAAATATACTATTAATAAAGAGATTTTAACTGATTGGATAATATTTGAGCCAATTCAAGAGAATAATTCTGATAATTTAATTTTGGGCTTTAATTTAGATTTTCAGAAAGTTAAAAAATATTTGGATAAAGTAGCTCTTAATGTTGATCAGCCCATGACCAATGCTCAACTAGAAACTCAAGATAACAAAGCAATTCTTTTTATCCCCGACCAACCTGGTTTTGAAGTAAAAAGAGATTTGACTTTTGATAATTTAGTAAAAAATCTTTTATCTAATCCACCCATTAAAACTACTCCTATTATTGCTGACAAAGCCTTACCAAAAATTAGATTACGACAAACTAATCAATTAGGCATCCAAGACATAATTGGTCAAGGTGTTTCTAATTTTACTGGTTCACCAGCTAACAGAAAACATAATATTAAAACAGCTGTAGCTAAATTAAATGGATATATCTTAAGTCCAAATGAAGAATTCTCTTTTATTAACTTTTTAGGCGAAACAGGACCTGAACAAGGGTATCTGGCTGAATTAGTAATTAAAGATAAAAAAACTATTCCTGAATATGGTGGTGGCGCCTGTCAGGTTTCAACTACTTTTTTCAGAGCAGCTATTAATTCCGGATTGAAAATCACGGAACGACAAAATCATTCCTTTCCAGTTGTTTATTACAATCCCCAAGGTTTTGACGCCACGGTCTATGATCCCAAACCTGATTTACGTTTTATTAATAACACACCCGATCACCTTTTAATCCAAACCTATGTTCAAGGCAATCAGGTTTTTGTTAATTTCTATGCTACTGATGATCATCGCAAGGTTAATATCAAAGGCCCTTATATTTTAGAAAGCAATGAAGATGGTTCAATGAAAGCCATCTTAACCCAGGAAGTTTATAAATTAAGCGGAGAAGAATTAGAGAAACAAATTTTCTATTCTAATTATAAATCCCCTAACCTTTTCCCTGTAGAAACCGGCCAAAAAGCAGAAAATTCAGAATGATAAATGTTCAAAGAGGGAGTAATATTTTTACTCCCTCTTTTTATTCCTGCGCTTAGTCAATATACCTGCTTAAGCGAACCGTAAAATCCTCCCCATAATCCCTTAGTTTTTTTCATTACTTTGCCTCCTTTCTTGTTCTTTTACTGGAATTTCCAACCTAGATTTCCTTTCATCAAGAATCATCTGAGCTGTTTCCACCATTTCTTCGTTACTGTTCCCTAGAATAATCTTTTTTAAATTTTTGTCTGTATGCCTCCTCATACCTTCTGTATCCATAGATAGTTTCCTCCTTTTCTTTTTATAGTTTTTAATGAACTAAAAAACTGGTCTAGACACAGACCAGTTTTGATTTACTGAAAATTATATTAACTAAGCTCTAACTTTAATTTTCTCTAAACCAAAACTGACCTGGTTAAACCAGAAGCCAAAATATGCAAAAAAGAAATAAGTTTTGGTTAGATATTTCATACTTAAAATAAGTTTAGTCTATCGTTATTAAGGTGTCAAGTCTTTGTGCGGACGATGAGAGTCGAACTCACAAGGGATAAATCCCACCAGGACCTAAACCTGGCGCGTCTGCCAGTTCCGCCACGTCCGCCTACGTTAATCTTAACCTTATCTCTATTCTAAAGTCAACTATTGACTTTTTTATATTTATGATATATAATATGGATAAGAAAATTGGAAATAGAGGGCAATTTCCACCAGCCCCTTAAAAACTTAATAACCTACTGAAATTCAAAAAACGAAAGGAGAATGAGAATGAAAAGAATCAGAGTATTAATTTTGGTTTCAGCTTTTGGAATTATGATCACCGGCGCTGATTTATCTTTTGTTAATTTACGATGGCTGATAATATTTTGGCTAGCTCTAATTTTCATGTTGATGGGCTTAAGGATAGTTAAAGCAGAACCACCTCACAAGGCAATCGTGACATTCCTTGGCAAAAGAACTGACGAATCCAAAAATGAAGGTCTTACATGGATCATTCCCTTATTAGAAGGATTAATCCATGTAAATGTTGAAAAAAAGAATCAGGACTTGGGTATTTTAAGTATAAGGACGCCAGATATGGCTCTCTTAAATGTCCCCGTTAGCCTAACATGGACTCCGAATCAGAATAATCTAATTGAATATCTTGATTCCGGCGGAGAAGAAGGGGTCAAAAATATCCTCAGAGATATAACAATAGAAAGGATTAGGAACTGGGCTATGCATCCAGTTGAAGGTCCCCAGAACTACCTTCAGGCGTTTGCTTCCAAAGAGGAAGCGATAAATACCATAATTAAAAGCGTCGCCGGAAAAGAACTTGAAAAAATTCCTTCCAGCATCCCTACGTCAATCCTTTTTGATTACTTTAACGAACCTCAGATCCCGCCAAGAGACGATACCCGGAAATCAATCGGCGGAGAAAACTGGATGAAAATGAGAAAAGAATTTATTGAAAGAAGAGAAGATGAAGAAAAGGTTAAAAAAGCAATAGAAAAAAGAAAATTAACCATAAAAGAAATCCAAGGTGGAAATGGGAAACAAATAGTTAAACATCTCGGTATCATACTTAATCGTCTTAATATAGGCGATATGGATATCAAACCCGATACTGATTTATACAAGGCCGTTCAAACAAAAATTAAAGAAGAAAGTGAACGAGCGGGAGAAATAGCAGAACTAGAGCATGTTGCCACCAGGATTAAAAAACTAATGGATCCACCGCTTGAATTTTCTCTTGAACAGGCGCTAGAAATAGTGCAAACGGAGAGAAAAAAAGTAGGTAAGAATATCTACGAAATCAAGGGATTGAAAGACACCAACATCGGTAAAGTTATGAACAAAATTATTGGAGGAGCAAAATGATAATAAAAAAAATTGTTTATATCTCAATTATGGCAGGATTGACGTTAACTCTTCTTATTTTTTATTTAAACCTCGATTTTTCCTCCAAGAAGACTGGGGATAAATCACTGTCAATGAGAAGTATACCGGCGAGAAATATGCCACCTCGGCCAATGTCTGGGACTTTCGTGGTTCCGGCTGGGAAAGGTCCAGAAGAAACAAAAATTTGGGTTAATCCCAGAGAAATAGTTTGGCTGGCGGCTAACCCAAAAGCAAAATTGTTTGACTGCAAAAGCGGTCAAACAATTGGAATCACTCCTGATGGGTGGACATCTTCACCCATAACCAAGAAAGGATATCTAACCTTTCTGAAAGAATCAACAACTAGCAGTGTGGACTACAGTATTATAAACTGAAATCCACAATAATAACAAAAAGCCAGAAAGCGAAAACAACCGCTTCTCTGGCTTTTTAAATTTGCAACAAATCTAAATATTAGCTTGACCCTACTAAAACCTTCATAAGTTCAACAAGACCATAAGCAACTACCACTACTGCAATACCAACTAAGGCATAAATTAATGTTTGCCTCGCCTTGGTTAATTTCTCATCATCACCCCCAGCAGTCATCCAAGTAAAACCAGCCCAAATAATCATAAATACGGCGATAGCTAAAACAATAACTTGAAACCACCCAGCGATGTCCTCAATTAATTCAACTACATCAGCCATACTTTCAATCCCCGAATCCGTTATCGTGCCAGGAACAGAAGTCTCTGCCAAAGCAAACGATGCAAACGAGAACATAAACATAAAAGATAAGAGTGATACAGAAATAAGAACTTTTATTTTTTTATTCACTAATTTTCACCCCCTTTCATTTTTAATAATTTATTTAACTAACTCCAAGAAGATTTTTTAATATCAATACAAAACCTTTGCCTATTATTAAAATCCCTAAACCAACTAAGGCCCAAGTCAGTGTCTGTCTTGCTTTAGTAACCTTCTCTTCATTACCACCTGAAGTCATCCACAAAAACCCAGCATAAATAATCATTATTACCGCAACAGAACTGCCTATTATAATAAGCCAATCAATAATACTATTGACTAAAGTAGTAAAATCACTTGCAGCAAGGGGGTTATCTATACTTCCTCCAGTAAGTCCCCCTGCCCCTTGGGCTAAAACACAAACAGGCAAGCCAATTACAAAAATGAAAGCGAATAATAAAGATATTTTTATAAAATAATTCTTAGACATAATTTTATATTAACGATAATATACATTTCCACAAGTCGGAAAATCGTTCCAACCACCAATGAGTGTTCCAGTAGCAATTGTTTTAAATAAGGTATCAATTAAAAGCCAACTACAAAAAATAATTACTAAACCAATAACTGTGTTTGTAAAAATAGTTCTGGCCCGGGTAATTTTATCTTGATCACCTCCTGAAATTAAAAAGAAAATACCAGCCACAACAAACAAAAGACCGGCTGCGGGAATAGCCAAATTAAAACTAATAAAATTGATGATATTACTCCCTAAATTCCAGAGATGACAAAGATTACATTCTGACTGACCAGTGCCACCACAAGGCACTATCGGCCCAGTATGAAAACCAGCAAAAGCTAAACTAGCTGTTAATAAACCAATTAAAATCAATGTTATTTGAAAAATCTTCATTTATTTCATTAACAAGCTGACTTGACTAGCCGCCTTATTAATTGCTTCTTCAATAGTAGCTGTCCCTAATACTACTGATTCTATCATATCTGCTAAATGCTGTTCAATAGCTAGGTTATCCACTTGGTACCAAGAACGAGCTGTTAAGGCCTGATCAGCAAAAATACCTAAATCCTGATCATTTCTCTGCCAAGTAACTAAATCTCTTCGAGCAGTTGGTTTTTTGGAAGCCTCTAAATATTTTTGGGCATTTTCTTTATTAGTTAACCAAACAATGAACTGCCAAGCTTCATTAACTGCTTTAGAATTAATAGAAGTAGTCAAACCCCAATAATTAGCATAATTAACACTTGTCTCAATACTAATTTGAGGCATAGGCGCAACTTCAAAATTCAAATAAGGAGACTTAGCTCTAATAGTTGGTAAATTATAGGAATAGTTAAACATCGTAGCCAAATCACCTTCATAGAAAGCATCAATAGAATAATGCATTCGTGTATTCCAGGTGTAAACGGCTTTGAGAGGATTAGCAAAATCAGTATAAAATTGAATAGTCCTTTGACCGGGATTAAAATCCCCTACTGACTGATCAAAAGTTGCCTTAGTATTGTTTTGATCAGTCATTTGAGTACCTGATTGAAGCATTAACAAAGATATAATATCAGTTGAACGATTGACATTACGGGCTGTACCTAAAGCAGTTCCAGCTCGAATAATATTATCCCGACTATCTTTGGTCGTTATTCGTTCTACAGTATCTAAGAATTCGTCCCAAGTCCGAGGTGGCTGAGCAATACCAGCTGTATTAAAAATATCTTTGTTATAAAACAAAGCTAGAGTATCAACATACAAAGGCAATGCAACAATATAATTATTAATCACAAAATCTTGATAAGCAACATCAACAAAACTATCTTGAAATCCTTTAAGAGTCATTAAATCTGAAGGGATGCTATAAAGCTTGTCTTGATACTTAGACGCCCAAGTATTATGAATCATATAAATATCAGGTCCTCGACCACTGGCCATCGCTTCTAGTAAATCTTTTTCATATGTTTCGTAATTCTTTTTATAATAATTAATTGTGATGTGCTTATTTTCTTGATTAAAAGCAGTAATCAAGGGTTGATAAATATCAGAATCATCAAAAACACCCCAAAATTCTAATTCCACTTTTGCAAAAGGATCTGGTTTACATCCAGGAAAAGAAACAGCTAATCCAAAAATAAGGATTGGGGCAATAAAAGTATAAAAAATAGTGGTTTTGTTTTTAAACACGAATATTACTTTTTAAAGACTGATCCATGATGTTGATTATCCACAATTAAATCCTTACTAAAATTCATTCCTTCGACTTCAACTAATTTTTGGGATTCTTCTTTAGTAATCAAGAAACCGCTCGTGGGCGCCATAGATGCGCCAGGTATCCATTCAAGTAAAATCAATTGACCTTCTGATTTTAAAACCCGTTTGGCTTCTTTAATAATTTCCTCTTTTTTTTGTGACTGAAAAAGAATATTACGCATCAAAACTAAATCAACTGAATCATTTTCTAATTTAGAAGATCCCAAAATTTCTAAATTACAATGAACTGTTATAATATTTTCAATTCCCTCTAAATTAGCCTGACTCTTAACTGCTTCTAAGGTTTCTTTGATTACGTCTAAAGCATAAATCTTACCTTTGGGTATTGCCTTGGCTAAAGGAATGCTAAAATGACCATTACCACAACCAAAATCAGCCACCGTTATATTATCACGCAGGTCTAATTGACTTAAAATCTGATTTGGTTGAATTAGACCATTAATAATCTTTTCCATATTTTAGATACAGGCAATTGAAACTACTTTGTCATCTCGATTCATTTTCATTACTTTAACCCCTTGAGTAGCTCGACCTAAAGTAACAATACTTTTAAGTTTAGTTTTAATGACTTGTCCTTTTTTAGAAATAGCGATTAAATCTTCTTGTTCGCTTATAATAACATGAGCAGCAACAATATTACCCGTTTTATTATTTAATTTAGCGGTCTTAATACCCATACCGCCTCGCTTTTGTTGTTTGTAATTTTTCAAATCAGTTTTTTTACCAAAACCATTTTCTGTAACAATTAATACTTTTTGTTCTTTTTCATCTTCTTTTTTAACAATAACATCCATTCGAACAAGTTTGTCATCACCTTTTAGATTAATTCCTCTAACACCAGATGCAGTTCGACTCATTGACCGAACATCCTGTTCTTTAAAACGAATACTTTGTCCTTTAACAGTAACTAGAAAAATTTCGTTTTCTCCAGAAGTTAACTTAGCCCATTTAAGTCTATCTCCTTTTTTTAATTTGATAGCCACTAAACCATTTCGTCGAACATTAGAAAAATCTTCTGTCTTGGTTCTCTTAATTATACCATTTTCAGTTGACATAACCAAATACTTATCATCTTT
Source organism: Patescibacteria group bacterium (assembly GCA_018820085.1). GTDB lineage: Bacteria > Patescibacteriota > Minisyncoccia > Portnoybacterales > UBA2143 > JAHJOV01. The sequence continues at coordinate 3,263 of JAHJOV010000019.1, read as the reverse complement.
ATCCTTGCCTACTTTCAAAACGGCCGTGATTCGCTCTTTAACTCCAAGCTGAAGAATATTAACAATAGCTTGACCTCGAGCTATTCGGCTAGCTTCAGGAATTTCATAGGCCCGAGATTGAAAAACTCTACCCTTATCTGTAAAGAAAAGAAGATTATCATGAGTAGAAGAGGATAAGAACCAACCAACTACATCTTCTTCACGCGGAGTAATACCCAAAACTCCTTTACCTCCCCGTCTCTGAGATTTGTAGGCCTGAGGATTAACTCTTTTAATGTAGCCACCTTGAGTTAGAATAATGACACATTCTTCTTGTGGAACAAGATCCTCATCATTTAATTGACCAAGTGGTTGATTGTAAACTTTGGTCTTTCGTTTATCAGCAAATTTTTCCTTTAATTCCTTGAGTTCGTTTTTGATAATCGTTAAAATTTTACCAGGACTCTTAAGTAATCCTCCTAACTCTTTAATTAGTTTTTTCTTTTCTTTTAATTCATCTTTAATTTTCTTCTGTTCTAAACCAGCTAAAGTTTGAAGACGCATTTCCATAATCGCTGTAGCCTGTCGATCACTTAATTTGAATTTCTTTACTAAATTAATATGAGCTTCTTCTCGAGTTAGAGATTTTCTAATCGTTTTAATAACTTCGTCAATATAATCCAAGGCCCTATTTAACCCCTCTAAAATATGAGCTCGCTCTTTGGCTTGATTCAATAAATATTTAGTTCGACGGATAACTACTTCTTGACGATGCTTAATATATTCTTCAAGTACACCAACTAAAGATAAAACCTGAGGCTGAAGACCATTATCAACCAAAGCTAACATATTCATATGAAAGGTTTTTTGAAGATCGGTTAATTTATAAAGACGATTAAGTATTTTTTGAGGAGCGGCATCACTTTTAAGCTCAATAACAACTCGAACTCCATCCCTATCTGATTCATCGCGAATATCTTTAATACCTATCAACTTTTTATTCTTAACCAAATCGGCAATTTTAGTAATCAAAGTAGCCTTATTAACCCCATAAGTCATTTCGTTAATAATGATTTGATATTTGCCGGCTTTAGGTTCAACAATTTCTACTTTAGCTCGATTAACAATCGGACCCCGACCAGTGCTATAGGCCTGGATCATTCCTTTTTTATCATAAATCTCTCCACCAGTTGGAAAATCAGGTCCTTTAATAAATTGGAATAAATCTTTAACAGTTGATTTGGGATAGTTAATAAAATGAATAGTTGCATCAATTATCTCACCTAAATTATGAGGTGGAATATTAGTAGTCATCCCAACAGCAATACCAAAAACTCCATTAACTAATAGCTGAGGTAATTTAGCTGGGAGGACTGATGGTTCTTGTCGAGTTCCATCATAGTTATCAGTCCAATTAACTGTCTCCTTATCAATATCCAAAAGCATCTCATCTGAAATCTTGTCCAGTTTTGCCTCTGTATATCTTGAAGCGGCCGCATTATCCCCATCGAGTGATCCAAAATTTCCTTGACCATCAACTAAAGGATATCTTAAAGAAAAATCTTGAGCCATTCTAACCATAGATTCATAAACAGCCATATCACCGTGTGGATGATATTTTCCAAGTGCATCTCCAACGATAGCTGCTGATTTACGATATTTAGCCCCGCTAGTTAAACCCATCCCGTGCATAGCATACAAAATTCGACGATGGACTGGTTTTAGTCCATCGCGAACATCGGGCAAGGCGCGTGAGATAATAACGCTCATAGCATAGTCTAAATAAGACTCTTTCATTTCATCGACTATAGAACGCTCTTTAATATTCCCTATCTCAAATATTTTTGGCTCTTGTTCCTTTTTTTTAATTATTTTAGCCATTAATTATTTAATTACTTAAAGGTAATCTAGTTGGCTGAATTTTTTCTATGGACTTAGGGGCGTCATCTTTAATTTTTTCATTTAGAGACGATGCCTCTAAATCAATCTCTAAATCATCTTTAAAAAAAGATCCAATACTAGCCTTAAAAACCTCTTTAAGGGAAGAAGTTTCTTGTTTAATTTCTTCAAATGATTTTGTTAATTCTGATTCTCCCTTTTGATTAGCTTCAGGAAAAGAATACTTTAAAGAGACCACCCAAAGAGAAACAACGATGGTCATAACAAGAACTACTGAAAGCCAAAGAATCTGAACTCGCAGATAACGAGGCTTATTCTGAAGTTTTTGAATAAAATCTATAAAAGACATTAATTAGTCACAGTGTCATTCCCGCGAAAGCGGGAATCCAGCGAAAATTAATTAAATCTGGATTCCCAATCAAGTTGGGAATGACACAAGACATTTTAATATTTAAAAACAACTACTTTCATTTCTTCGTTATTCAAATCTTTCTTTTTAAGAGTTAGTTTGTCAACTTTTTCTTCACCATTTAAACCTATTTCTTTAAGAAAATCCTTAACATCAGCAAATTTCTCTGTTAGATTAGGTAATTTGTAATGCATAGGAATAACAATATTTGGTTCAATTTGTTTAATAACCTTAACCGCTTCTCGAGCGTTAAGAGTGCAAACACCATCAACTGGAATCATTAGAATATCAATATCCCCAATTACTTCTAATTGTCTATCAGTTAATTTTTCTTGACCAAAATCACCTAAATGACAAACTATAATATCATCTACTTTAATTAGGTAAATTGTATTAAGTCCTCTTTCTTCTCCTTTTTTTTTATCATGATAACTAGAAATTCCTGTAATTCTAATCCCCTCAATTTCATATTCTCCTGGGCCATCAATAATAAAAGGGTCACCACTAACAGCTTTAATGTTATTATGATCATAATGATCATGAGAAATCGTAACAATATTGACACTGCCTCGAGGTGGAGTCAAACCAATCTTCTTATCAAAAGGATCAGTCATAACGGTTAAATGACCGCCCTGATTAGCAATTTTGAAACATGAATGACCATACCAAGTGATTATCATATAACTATCTTATCATATCTTTAACCTCTTGCCAAGCAACTAATCTTAGGTTATACTCTCAACATATGTCCCGTAGAGAAATTTTGAAACCGCCTTTGGCGAAGGATATCGGGACAAAAATAAAAAGAAAGGAAAGAAGAAAATTTTGAATAATTACAAAAATAAGTAAATTTAAGTTCAAAATTCTTCTACGGGATATGACTAAAAAAGAACCAACTAAAATGAAAGATCTATTGACTGCGGAAGAAAAATTACCTCATTTAGCCCAGGCAGGCGAGTTAGTTGAAGGCCGAATT
>JAHJOV010000018.1 GCA_018820085.1 Patescibacteria group bacterium | reverse complement strand
TATGTGGTGAACCAGTACACATACACTAATCCCCTGTTTTTTGTTATCATAAAAGAGTGAAAAAAAATATAATATCTATTATTCTAATAACTCTTGTTTGTTTAATTTATCTTATTCCAATATTATTATACTGTCAAGGATTTGTACTGGTTCACCACATATCCGACAGTTAAGGTTGTTAATTTATGAAAGGACGATACAATGGTTGCCATATGACAATATATGGACATATCCTTCCCGGCGCGATTAGCATTGCCCGTTCTGCTGAACGTGCTGGACATTTAACTGAACAGGCTAAACACAAATTAAAGATACTTGATTGGCTTAGAGATAATGGAAACAATGTTTCTTTAACTGCCCGTCATTTCGGATACCATCGAGAAACTATCGGGTTATGGATTAAACAGTTAAGAGAACGAGGACCAATGGGTCTCAATGAACAATCTCGAGCTCCAAAAAAGAAACGAACTCCAACAACCTCTTCTGAAATAGTTATGCTGGCTTGTAAGATTAAAAAATCTTATCCTGCCTGGAGTAAATATAAAATACAAGAGATTCTAGAAAGAGATTATGATCTTGTTACATCTGATTCTACAGTTGGAAGAATATTTACGAGAAGAGGATTGATTAACAAGAAAAAATCAGAGAAACGAAGAAAAGCAGCTTTGCGTCCTAAAAGTCGATTCCCACGCGGTTTCTCCATCTCTAAGCAAGGAGACATGGTCCAAATAGATACAAAATATATTATGCTTCCCGGGGGTAAAAAATTACATCAGTTTACCGCTATTGATGTCTTAACTAAATACCGAGTATTAGGAGTATATCCTTCTTTGTCTTCGCGTAATGGAGCTAGGTTCCTAAAAAAGTGTCTTGATAAATTCCCATTTAGAATATTGAATATTCAAACTGATAATGGATCTGAATTCCTAAAAGAATTTGAAAAACTATGTAAAGATATTAAGATGCCACATTACTTTATCTACCCAAGACAACCAAAGCAAAATACTTATGTAGAACGCTCACATGGCTCTGACAAGGATGAATTTTACCAATTTGGCAATGTATGGCAGAATAGAGATAGAATGAATCAAGAAATTGAAAAATGGCAGGATGTATGGAATACCTACAGACCTCATCAGGCATTAAACTACAAAACACCACTTCAATATTTAAAAGAATTAAAATACAAGAAATTATCAACAAAAGATACTATTATTCTACAGACCTAACTGTCGGATATGTATCTGAACCTATGCATATTACTCCGATTTATCCCCAAACCCCCCTCCAAATCTTTTATTTCTTATTTTTTATGAGAGGTCCGACCTTATTTTGCCGCACCTTAGCAAAGGTTCGGCAAAAGAAGGTCCGACCTCGTCGTAGATCAAAACAATGCCTCTGACTTATCCCCCTCCAAATCTCTTATTTATTCCATTATACCCCTTCGCATTATTCAGGACAAGCAAAAAACCGCCTTTTTTGCCGATTAAAAAATCCCTAGAGCAATGATTACTCTAGGGATTACAAACACTTTAAATAATGCTTTTAATAAACTGACAAAGTTTTTTGCCGATAACTTCTTGCCAAAAAACATCTTGTTCTTCTTGAGTCATTTCTGAAATGTATTTATCAGTTTTAGGATCAATTTGAATTGATTCCAAAGGATATCCTTCAATAACCTTTGAACTGATCTTACTGGTAAAGATACGTGGCGAAACAATAGTTGTTTCATGTACTTTTTCATCAGGATAAGCAAAGCAAATGGCAAAATCCCAATGGGCATTTACCTTGTCTCCCAACTCTTCAACTAACTTTGAATAATATTCAAGCAATTCATTGTCAGTTGGTCGATCACTCCTTCCTTTAATTCTACGAACGTTAATTCCAGGTTGTTCTTCGTCAGATAATCCTTCAAAGTAAAGAGCATTATCCATTGATAATACCGGTTGACCAAGTACCTTTGCATAAACCAATGCTTTCTTTTTAGCATTTTCTTGAGCTGTTTTACCGTCTTCTTCTATACTAGGTAAATTATTATCAGATAATCCTACAATATTAAGTTGTAAAGATGCTAATGCTCCTTTTATCTGCGCTAACTTCGCCTTATTTTTTGTGCCAACAATAATTTGTTGCATATCTTCCTCCTTTTTATTTCCTTTATTCCCCAATAACCCTATATCTCTCCCCCTTAATAAAAACCGCCTGATTATCTGTTAATTCAATAACAGGATAATTAACTTTCTTTTTAAACTCTTCTACAT
>JAHJOV010000017.1 GCA_018820085.1 Patescibacteria group bacterium | reverse complement strand
ACGACGACTCCAATTGCCAAGTTTTCGGTAAAAGGTGGAGGTACGACCACAGGAAGACTGCTACAACTCACGGATAGTAATAATGTTGAAAAAGTCACGATATTAGATAGCGGCAACGTCGGCATCGGGACGACGGGGCCGCAGTCGAAATTACACGTTTTGGTTGGCAATGCTACCCCTGCTGCTTCGGGCATTATGAATACAGGTGTTATTATTTCTGCTGGTTCTGGAAGCGTCGGTCTTAACATGGGAACAGTTGATAATGGTTACGGTAATGCTAGATATTCTTGGATTAATTCAGCGTTTACGGATAGTTCTGGAGTTACAAGTCCTTTGGTACTTCAACCAACAGACGGCAACGTCGGCATCGGCTCAACGAGCCCATCTTACTTACTTGGCATGGAAGACACGGCCGGAGCAGGAGGATTCTACGATGCCACAACCAATATCTTTACTCAAGGTCCATCATTTTCATGGATGAAGCAAGACAGACAAGTATTATCAAAAACAGAAACTTTAGATATTTTAAACAATACAAATATAGAGCAATTTAGATTAATAGAAGAAGTAGATGAATATGGTATTGGAGCAGACACTCATATTGGTATAGTTTTGGATGAAGCTCACGATGCTTTGGCCACCCATAGAAACGGTTCTATTACCGGTTATTCCCCGATGAGAACTGCATCGGTAGCATTTAGAGGAGTTCAATTGTTGAATCAGGTAATTGATATAACAGATGCTTCAACTACAGCGCCATCTATGTTTGTTTTGAATAATGGGAATTTTGGGATTGCCACTTCAGTCCCAACTCATATCTTAACCATCGGCCAGGGCATGGGTAATGCTATTGCAGATGGATGGGAAGTATATTCCTCAAGAGAATATAAGACAGATATTACTTATTTAGAAGAAAAGGATTATCAAGATATATTAGATGAAATAGAGGGTATGGATATAGCTACCTATAAGTGGAAGACAGATGTAACTGTAGAAAATACGTCTACATCTACTAATCTTGGCGTTATCGCTGAAGAAGCTCCAACTAGAGTATTATCTGAAGATGGTAAGTCAATCTCTTTGTATGACTACGCTACCTTTGCTATTGCTGGTGTTAAGGCCCTGAAGAGCGAGGTAGATGAGTTAAGAGCTACTTTAGAAGCTAATGGATACTTATCAGATTCTGCGACTTTGCCTCAAACAGATATAGCTCTGTCTGGTTTAGTTATTGACGAAGAGGGATATGCGGTTATTGATAAGATTAAATCTAAGTTTATTGAAACAGAGAATTTGAAAGTCAGGGCTGAGAATAGATTAGATTCTGGTATTACTATTTATGATAGCAAGACCGGTGATCCATATTGTTTGTATATTGAATATGGCGTGCCTATGACTCGATCAGGGGAGTGTAGTACGGTTTTGGATACTTCAGTGGGAGTGGCAACTACAACGCCAGACTTGCCCGCCGAAGCTCCGTTAGGAGCGGAGGAAGGAGTAATAGTTGACGAGCTGGTAGCGACTACGACTCCTGAAGTAATTAAAGAGCCAATTGTTGAGGAACCAATTGTAGAAGAATCTTCAACTAGTACTCCGGCTGTTATTGTGGAGTAAAAAAACAGGTCTTGTATTCTGGAATAGGGTTAGAGAATTACATTATGTGGTACTTTCTTAGGGTAAAATTAAGAACCTGATTTTGAGTTTACGGTTTGTTTAAGCGTTAAATCAGAGTACATAGTTATTATCCGCGTAACAAAGCCAAAAAACCTTGTTTTAGCTATTTTCTTGACTTTTTGATGAAAAAATAGTATTATTCATCTAAAATTAGGGACACAGGATATAATTTTCAAGTATCAATAACCAATAATCAACCAATAACCAAGTTTCAATGATCAAGAATAATAAATACAACCTAGAGGAAAGAACTGCAAAATTTGCTGAAGATATTATTGATTTAGTTAGAAAGATGAATAAAAACGAAGTTAATAAAAGAATAATTACACAAGTAGTAGCTTCTGGTGGGTCAATAGGCGCTAATTATTGCGAAGCTACTGAAGCTGAAAGTAAAAAAGATTTTATACATAAAATAAGCATTGCTAAAAAAGAGATTAAAGAAACTAAGCATTGGCTAAGATTATTAGCTAGAAGTGATCCAGAATGCAAAGACAAAATTAGAAAATTATGGCAAGAGGCTCAAGAATTATTATTGATATTTTCTAAAACCATTAGAACAACAAGAGGTAAATAATTGATAATTTTAAAATTGAAAATTCATTGAGAGTTGAAAATTGAAACTTGATAATTAACAAGCTTATGCTTTTAGATAAACAAGATAAAAAACAAGAGAAGAAAATTGAAAATTGTCCATATTGTCAGGGTAAGGATATTGTTAAAAAGGGCAGGCGAAAAAAGAAAATGGAAGAAATCCAGGTATATTTTTGCAAACATTGCCAGAAGAAATTTATTCCTCAAATTAGCAAAAACAAAACCTATCCCTTGAGAATTATTTTAGACGCTATAACACTGTATAATCGTCTTTATACAACCAAGGATATCGTTGCCAAGATTAATGAGAGATATGGATTTAATTTAAGCGAGCAGACAATTCTTAATTGGGCTAAGGGTTATAAAGAATATTTGCCTTTTCTTCGTCTTAGAGATTTTGTGGCTAAGAAATATTCTCCCAAAGATATTATTGATGAAGTTCATTTAATGCATGGTCAGATTTATGATTTTAAATATCATCGGGCTAAAACTGATTGTATTTTAGAAGATGATTTTAAACATTATAAATTAAGGCAGATTAAAGATTTTTTGGGATTAGTTTCGGCTGAATGCCCTCATCATATTTTTAGAGAATCAGAAAACAGGGCTTCAATGTATAATAATTTTTTTAATCCTGATGAAGTTAAGATAATCAAGAAAGATAATCAAGCCAATAAGATTGCTCGTTTTGTGATGCAGGCCGTGGCTAATAATAAACTGCGTCATCAGGTTTTGCAGGAGTTTATGCTGGCTAATGATTCGGTTACCGTAGCCACAGAAGTTCCTGTTTTATTGGATTACGAAGATGTTTTGCATTTTAAAAATCAATTAAATTGGCAAGTACCATTGGATTTAAAAGAAGGCGAAGTGGTGACCGGTCATATTGATTTAATTCAGATTAGGAACGGGACTATCCACCTTATGGATTACAAGCCGAGCGCTAAAAAAGTTAAGCCGATTGATCAGTTGACTATATACGCTTTAGCTATGAGCCGGCTGACTTCTTTGAGATTATTCCATTTTAAGTGCGCCTGGTTTGATGAGAATGATTATTTTGAGTTTTTCCCTTTACATGTAGTGATGAAGAAGAAAAAAGGGAAGAGGAAAAAGTAATTTTAAATTTTAAATTATAAATTTTAAATCAATTTTAAATTCTAAAATGACTGAAACAAAAAATAAATATGATTTAGAAGATAGAACGGCTAAGTTTGGTCAAAATATAATCTCGCTTGCAAGATCTTTAAAGAGAGATGTGGTTAATAATCCATTAATCAACCAATTAGTTAAATCGGGTACTTCTATAGGTGCAAATTATATGGAGGCTAATGGAGCGAGCTCAAAAAAAGATTTTAAAAACAAGATTTTTATTTGCAAGAAAGAAGCAAGAGAAACAAAGTATTGGTTACAAATGATTGGTCAATCAAACCAAGAACATAAAGATAAATGTAGAGAATTATGGAAAGAATGTCAGGAGTTAACTTTAATATTTTCTAAAATTACTTTAACCTTAAAGGAAAAGAAATAATTTTAAAATTAAATCATTCAAATTTCAATTAAAATTTAAAATTTAAAATTTTCATTTATGGCTTATCAGAGGCAGGAATATAATAAGTATAGAGTTAAATCGTCGGTGAAGAGTTTTCGTGATTTGGAAGTATATCGCCAGACGACTCTTTTGTCATCGGAAATTTTTAAGCTTATTTTAGAAATTAAGAAAAATAAAAAAGATAAATGCCTATTAGATGAATTTGAAATTCTTTATTCTTTATCTAAGATGGCGCCTAAATTAGTTGCTGAAAGTTATGGTGATAGATTTTCAAGTAATGAGTTGGCCTTTGGTAAATTAGAGCAGGCTATGAGAGTGATTGCTAATGTTGTGGCTAAAATAGATTTTATTGTTGAGGTTCTTGAGGATAATGAAGTTAAAGAGTTATTAAATAAGATTCTGGCTAAATATCAAAAACAAAGAGTTAAAATAAACAATCTAAGGAGAGCTTGGTTAGGAGTATGTCAGGATAGAGGCGGGTTTGAACGGAAAAATAAATGAAGCAGAATAAATTAAAAGTAATTAGCGCTAAGGACTTGGGTAGGTTGAATATGCCTGATTTTTGTCCTCGTTGTTTTTGGCTTGAACGGTATATAGGTAAGCCGCCTGGTATTTTTCCTGGTATATTTAGCACTTTAGATGCGATTACTAAGAGAAGCGCTCATCGATCTTTTTCTGAAAGAGGCAAGACGCCTGATTGGCTAGAAATAGATGATTTAGTTGAAATTGAAGAGGGAGATATCTATTTTAAACTGCCAGTTGAATCTGGTGATTGGATTCTAACTGGGTATCCAGATGATGTTTTTAAAACCAAAGATGGCAGTTATCATATTGTAGATTATAAAACAGCTAAATTTACAGATCGGCAAGATGAGCTTTACCCGATGTATAAAGTCCAACTTAATTGTTATGCTTATTTAGCCGAAGAATATGGACTAAAACCAGTAACTGATTTGACTCTGGTTTATTGTCAACCCAATAAAGATTTAGAAAGCGATGAAGATTTTAAATTGGGATTTGAAACATATACTTTAAAAGTAGATTTAGATTTAAGTATTATTCCAAAACTGCTTTTGAAAGCTAGGCAGATACTTGATCAGCCAAATCCTCCTCAGGCTCATGAAAAGTGTAAGGATATTTGCTTTTGGCTGGATAAAGTAGCAGAGAAAATAAAAACTCCTTAACTTTATATAGTTTCTGGTATTGACAAACTATATAAAGCTTTGTAAAATGGGACTATATGAAAATATATGAAAAGCTTAAAATTATTAAAGGAATTACTGGATTTACTCAAGGGAAAATCGCACAAGAAGTAGGCGTTTCTTTTGCGACTGTTAATAGTTGGATTAATGAGAGATCTTTACCTCACAAAAGACATCAAAAGAAAATAAATAATCTTTTTTATAAACATACAGGCATTAAAAAAACTGATCAAGATTCTTTGACAGTTAAGAACAGGTTTTTGAGGGATAGGATAAAACAATATAGAGATATAATTAGTTTAATTAAAAATAATTCTGATTTGTACGATGAATTTGTTTTGTCTTTGACATATAACTCAAATAGCATCGAAGGTAGTACTTTAACTAAGGAAGAAACAGCTGATATTCTTTTTGAAAATTTGACATTGTCTAATAAAGATTTAAAAGAGCATTTTGAGGCGAAGAATCATCAATTAGCTTTAAAATATCTATTTGAACAGATAAGTTATAGATTTAAAATTAGTGAATCTTTTATTCTTAAACTTCATGAAATATTGATGAGGGGTATTTTAGAAGACGCTGGTCAATACAGAAACCATGCCATACGTATTGTCGGGGTCAATATTCCAACAACTAATTTTTTAAAAGTGCCTTTATTAATGAAGCAATTAATTAAGGGTGCTAATAAGAAAAGCAAGAATGTTATTAAGCATATTGCTGAAGTTCATAGCCGGTTTGAAAAAATTCATCCTTTTTCTGATGGTAATGGTCGGATTGGACGTATTTTGATTCAGACCATGCTTTTAAGAGAAAAATATCCTCCAGCTGTGATTGAACAAAAGAAAAAAAGATTCTATTATAAATATTTAAACCTAAGCCAACGGCAGTTAGAATTTGAACCCTTAGAGGAATTTATTTGTGATTCTATTTTAGTTGGATTAAGAATTATTACTCAACGGAATTAGCATAAAATATGCAAAATGTTTTTTACAAAAAAGATGATCAGGGATATCCTGAGTTGCTACGGCAGACAGGTAAAGATGCGCCGAAGCAGATTTATTGTAAATTTGAAATGCAGGAACCCGAGGTCGGACCTTCTTTTGCCGGACCTCTGCTGAGGTGCGGACAAAAGAATGTACGACCTCTAGAAAACGGAAATGAGGTCCGACCTCAGCAGAGGTCCGACCTCTGCGGAATGCAGGAATCCGTTGACAAAAGTATCTTCAACAACTGTCTATCTGTCATCGGAAGTCGTAGATTGACTAGTTATGGGAAGCAGGCGCTGGAACAGTTAGTTAGTCAGATAGCCGCGTCAGGGATTACTATAGTATCTGGATTTATGTATGGTGGCGATGCTATTGCACATAGGTCAGCTCTTCAAGTGGGAGGTCGGACAATCGCAGTCATGCCTTGCGGAATTGATTTGATTCACCCTCAAGATCAAGAAGAACTTTATCATGATATTTTAAAAAATAACGGCTTAATTATTTCTGAATATGAAGGGGATATACAACCAACTCTTTGGACTTATCCTCGGAGAAATAGAATTGTAGCTGGATTGTCAAAGGCGCTTTTAATCGTTGAAGCGGGAGAAAAAAGTGGTTGTTTAATTACGGCTAATTACGCTAAGAAATTCAAGAGAAAGATTTTTGTTGTACCGGGGCCGATTACAAGTAGTGTTTCTAAGGGTTCTAATCTATTAATTAAGGAGGGTGCGGAGATGGTGACAGAGGCAGGGGATGTTTTGGAATTTTTTCGGTCACTTCCTGGATTTGAGGTCGGACCTTCTTTTGCCGGACCTCTGCTGAGGTGCGGACAAAAAAATGTACGACCTCTAGAAAACGGAAATGAGGTCCGACCTCAGCAGAGGTCCGACCTCTGCGGAATGCAGAAAGCTCAAGGCGGTAGAGGTCAGCATTCGGGCTATCCGATGGCCAAATGCAACCGGCCATCGGATAGCCGAATGCCACCAGACGAAGAATCCTTCGAAACCCAAGTTTTGGAAATGCTAAAGAGGGAGCCGTTGGGGGTGGATGAATTATCCCGTCAATTAGAAATGTCCAGTTCAGAATTAGGTGTTAAGTTGTCGATGATGGAAATGCAGGGATTAATAGAAATAAGAGGGAGTAAATATGCTAGTAAATGATGAAATTTTTAAGGTCGTACATTATTTTGTCTGAACCTTCAGTAAAGGTTCAGCAAAAGAAGGTCCGACCTTAATTCTGAAGCAGGTTACTACATTCCGCAGAGGTCAGACCTTTGGGGAAGGTCTGACCTCATATTCACAAAAATAAAGCAAAAAGAACCCCTTTATAAGAGATTCTTTCTGTAGCACCCAATTTTTAGCCCGTAGTGTACGAACTATTAGCGTATGATTGTATTATATCAGGTTTAGATATCTTGTCAATACTTTAAATGGGGATAAAAAATTTATGCTAAGTAAAATACCATCAGTTTTGTATTCTGGTTTAGAGACATTGCCGGTTGATGTAGAGGTTAATGTCGCTAGTCGGGGATTGCCTGGTTTTGAAATTGTCGGTTTACCTAGTAAAGCTATTGCTGAAAGTCGGGAAAGAGTTAAGGCGGCTATTGTTAATTCCGGCATAGAATTCCCAGCCAAGAAAATTACGGTTAATTTAGCTCCGGCTGATATTCCAAAAGAAGGTTCTTTTTATGATTTGCCTATCGCTATTGGAATTTTAGCGGCTGCCTCTGATTTAAATATTCCAGAAAAGTCGCTTTTTTATGGCGAACTTTCTTTTGATGGAGCTTTGCGCCATACCAAAGGGGCTTTTCTTTTAGCTTTATTTGCTAAAGAATTTGGTTATAAGAATATTTTTTTACCTAAGGATTCAGTTAATGAAGCGACAGTATTTTCTTCTATTGATGTTTATCCAGTTGAACGCCTTTCTCAATTGATCGCTCATTTAATGGAGCGCCAGAAAATTATTAAATCAGAAAGACAGAAATCAGATAATCAGGAAATAAATTTTAGCGAGTTTGATATGAGAGAGGTCTTGGGTCAGGAGCAGGCCAAGAGAGCGATGGAAATAGCGGCCACTGGAGGCCATAATGTTATGATGGTTGGCAGTCCGGGTTCTGGAAAGACAATGTTAGCTCGAGCTTTACCTGGAATTCTACCTTTTCTAAGCGAAGAAGAATCCTTGGAAGCAACTAAGATTTATTCCGCTAGTGGCAATATTCCGCCGGGCGCTTCAATGATTAGAGTTCGTTCTTTTAGATCACCTCATCATTCTACTTCTTTAGCTGGTTTGATTGGGGGAGGAACTAATCCTCAACCTGGCGAAATTAGTTTAGCTCATCGGGGAGTTCTTTTCTTAGATGAATTTAATGAGTTTCCTCGTTCGGTTTTGGAATCTTTAAGACAACCTTTGGAAGATGGATTAGTAACTATTTCTCGAGCCAAGACAAGTGTTAAATATCCAGCTAGATTCATTTTAATTGCTTCAGCTAATCCGTGTCCTTGCGGTTATTTGAATCATTCAAAGAAAGAATGTAAATGTTCTCTTCGGGAAATTAATAGGTATGCCAAGAAAATTTCTGGTCCTATTTTGGATAGAATAGATTTACATATCAATGTGCCGACAGTTAATATTAAAGAATTGGCTCAGGATAAAAGAGTGACTAAATTTTTAGAGAGTTCAGAATCTATTAGGGAGAGGGTTTGTTTGGCGCGTAATATCCAGGAGAAAAGATTTACGGGTAAGACGATTCATAGTAATGCTGAGATGGGGAATAAAGATATTAGGAAATATTGTTTTTTATCTAAAGATGTTGAGGGGATACTTAGTCAAGCGGCTATGGCTTTTCAACTTTCGGCTCGTTCTTATTTTAAAATGATAAAAGTTGCCCGGACCATTGCTGATTTGCAAGGCGCGGAATTAATAAATGTTTCTCATATGGCCGAGGCGTTACAGTACAAATGCTAAATGTGACTTCAGAATTAAGGTCGGCGAAGATGAGGTCAGACCTTCAGTAAAGGTCTGACCTCTGAGGAATGTGGCAAACACGTTGCTTCAGAATTAAGGTCGGACCTTGTTTTGCCGGACCTCTACTGAGGTACGGACAAAACAATGTACGACCTTACCAGAACAGACCTTACGACAACCCAACTATTCAAATGCAAAAAAGCAAAGATAATGTTTGGAAAATAGGGGAGGAGATGGCTAGAAAATATCTGGAGAAGCAGGGATATAAAATTATTGAGCAGAATTACAGAACTAAATATTCTGAAATAGATATAGTAGTTAAGAAAGAGAACATATTAATATTTGTAGAAGTGAGGACTAAGAGAAGCAGTGATTTTGTTAGCCCCGAAGAATCTATTAATTATAAAAAACTAAAAAAGCTTTATTTTAACGCTCAAGCTTATGTGGCTCATAAGAAATATAAAGGGGTATATAGAGTAGATGCAATCTGCATAATTTTAAATTTAAACGATACAATTAAGAGCATAGAACACTATAAAGAAATATAAACAAAGATGAGGTCAGACCTTCAGTAACTTCAGAATTAAGGTCGGACCTTGTTTTGCCGAACCTCTGCTGAGGTGCGGACAAAACAATGTACGACCTTACCAGAACAGACCTTACCAGAACAGACCTCGTTCTTAAGTTATCCACTTTTCAAGTTGTTGAAAATATAGTATAATTAAAGTATAAATGGTCGATAAAAATAGTAATAATTAATAAAACATTAACAATTCATTCTGAAACGGAGTACCCTCCTTTGCGAGGTAACCCCGCTACGGCGGGCAAGAAGAATTCAGGAGGATAAAGGGTTAAATAGTTCAACTTTTAACTTATTGAAGGTACAACTTTCAACCCTCCCGGAGGTCTTTGTAAACCCCTGTGGCTTTATCGGCCTTAGAGGTTTAAAGGATTCTTAATTAATTACAAATTATTAAGAATCTCATATTGTTTCTGTGATTCTTGTACTAACGAGCAGAATGATACAATAAAAAATATGCGTAAAATAATCAATTTTTTGATTAAGTTTCCGCTTTATGCGCTTGTTTTTCTTATTCCTTTATTCTGGTTGCCTTTAACCATAGAGGTCTATGAGTTTAACAAACAGTACTTATTAGTCTTCTTAGTTAGTCTATCTTTTTTAGCTTGGTTAGCTAAGTTAGTTGTTGTGCGTAAAAAGCTCTTTTTTCGTCGAACAGCTTTGGATTTTTGGATTTTAGTTTTTATGTTAATCATGATCCTGAGCGCTGTATTTTCTATAGATGAAATTTCATCTTGGTTTGGATTTTACGGCCGATTTTCTGGTTCAGTTATTGGAATTTTGGCATTAATAGTATTATATTTCGTCGTTGTTAATAACGTTGAAAGTGTTAAGTCGGAAAAGGGTAAATCAATTTGGGGTCTTTCCTTAGATAAAATTTATAGTTTATTTATAGTTTCTAGTTGGATAACTATAATAGTAACTTATCTTTCTATCTTTAATCTTTGGAGCAAGATTCCAAATATGCCGGGGACAATGTTTATTCGTTCCTTTAATCCAGTCGGTGGATCATTGGAAGGTTTATCTATATTTTTAGCTATGGCCATGAGTTTAGTTGTTGGTTTAGTTCTAAGTAAATCTTTGGGAAAAAAGAAGATTATAAGTATGAGAATTGTTTTTCTGATTGTTTCTTTAATCTTATTATTCTTAATTAATTTCTCAGCAGCTTGGGTGGTTTTAGGAGTAACAATGTTTATTCTATTGGTTATGGCTTTTTGGACCAGAATCTTTAGAGAAAGAGTTAATTTATTGACTTTGCCAATAATTTTACTCTTAATCTCTACATTTTATTTATTTGGTTTACCAGCTAAAATAGGTTTTTTAAGTGATTTAGACACTTTATTACCTTTACCTCAAGAACTTATTCTTGATTCTGGAGTAGCTAGAACGGTTGCTTGGCAGAGTTTAAAGGATTATCCAGTTTTAGGTTCTGGACCAGGTACTTATGTAGCTGATTTCGTTAAGTTTAAACCAGTTGAGTTTAATAACGATGAATTTTGGAATGTTCGGTTTGATCGGGGTTCAAGTCATATCATGGAAATGATTGGAACGACTGGTGTTTTGGGAATTCTCTCATATATACTAATTTTGGGTATCTTTTTACTTATCGGCCTAGTTTTCCTGAGTAGAAAGCGTTTAAAGGTTTTATCGGCTAACTATCCGATATCGGATAGACGTCATCCGATATCAGTTTTTCCCTTGATTTTAGCTTGGATATCACTTTTGGTGGCTCAATTCGTCTATATGCAGAATACTGTTTTATCTTTTTATTTCTGGTTTTTCATGGCTTTGGGTGTGGTGGTTTGGCAGGGAGTTCAGAACAAGCCATTTAAGAAAATTAGCTTTACTTTTGACAGAATGCCTGAAGTTGGCTTAGTTATGAATGTAATCTTGATAATTTTGGTTTTTGCTTTGGCTGGATTATTCTATATGGGCGGTCGTTTTTATCTAGCTGATGTTAGGTTTATTGAACCAGTTGAAAGTAAAGAGGAATTAGTGTCTAAGATAGAAAAGAGTATTATTCTTAACAATTATAGAGAGAATTATCGTCAAGCTTTGTCTCAAGCTTACTTAATTACTGCTTGGGCTGAAGCAAATAAGCCGGAAGAAGAACAAAATATTCAACTTTTACAGGCTTTAGCATCTGGTTCTATTCAGCAAGCTCGAATAGCTACTTCATTGAGCCCTAATTCTGTTTCAGCTTGGGAGAATTTAGGAGCAATTTACAGAGATACTCGAGGTTTAGTTGGTGGAATTCTACCTTTTGCTTTGGAAGCTTTTGCTCAAGCAACGGAATTAGAACCAACTAATCCATTCTTCTATCGTGAACGTTGTCGCTTAAATCTAATTAGCGAAGAAAAGGATTGGGATGAGACGATTGGCTATTGTCAAAGAGCTATTGAATTAAAAGATAATTATCTTGATGCTCATGTTCAATTAGCTTTGGTTTATGAACAGAAGGGTGATCTTGAAGCAGCTCTTGAAAGAATGAAAGGTGTCTTAGAAAAGTTACGGGGAGTTAGTTTCCAGCGGGACTCTGATTTTGCTGGAGCAGCAACAGAAATTTACTTCCAAACTGGACGTCTTTATTTCAATCTTGAAAGAATAAAAGAAGCAGTTCCTATGTTTGAACAGGCTGTTATTATTACTCCTCAATATGCCAATGGTCGTTATGCTTTAGCTCTCACTTATGAGACAGATGGCCGAACTGAAGATGCTTTAATTCAGTATCAGATTCTTAGTCAGATGATGCCTGATGACGAAAATATTGCGGCTAAGGTTCAGGAATTAGGAGGGGCTATTGCGCCTATTTCTCCGATTGAAGGAGAGGTAGTGGAGTAAGACTTCAGAATTAAGGTCAGCGAAGATGAGGTCAGACCTTCAGTAAAGGTCTGACCTCTAAGGAATATGGCAACATTAAGCTTGACTTATTTTTCTATTTGTATATAATAGAGGTATTACAAGTTACTAAAAGGTATTCATCTATAAATACTTGCCAGTAAATAAAATTTAAAAAAGCAGAGAACCCCTTCTAAAAATAACTAGGGAAGGGTTTGTTTTTGTGTATTATGACTAAAAACACCCAATTAAATTTTGAACTACCTGATCTTATTGAAGTTCAAAAAAATCATATCAATGGTTTTGGGAAAAGGGACTGCGCGAACTTCTTGACGAATTTTCACCTATTAGCCCTTGGGGCAATAAGGATATAGAGCTTTATTTTTTAGACTATCACTTAGAGGAATCAAAATATAATGAAATTGAAGCTAAAGCTCATAATGTATCTTATGAGGCTCCTTTGTATTGTCGAGTTAAGCTGGCTAATAAGAAAACCAAAGAAGCAAAAGAGCAGGATATTTTTTTAGGTGATTTTCCTTTGATGACTCAACGTGGTACTTTTATTGTTAATGCTGTTGAAAGAGTGGTTATCTCTCAGTTAATTAGATCATCGGGGGTCTTTTTTACTTCTCAGATGTCTAAGGGCAGACAACTCTTTGGAGCTAAGATAATTCCTAACCGAGGCGCTTGGTTAGAATTTGAAACTGATTCTGATGGTTCAATCAGTGTCAAGATTGATCGAAAAAGAAAAGTCCCGGTTACTTCAGTTTTACGCGCTTTTGCTGCTATGGAAATAGAGAGTCCTAAGGGTTTTAGTCATGGAGAATTACCTAATGAAGAAATCAAAAAGATTTTTACCAATGTTAGTAAGGGAGAAATTGATTATATTGAAAAAACAATTGAAAAAGATACGGCTAAGACAATTGGTCAAGCCTTTGTTGAAATTTATAAAAGAATTAGACCAGGTGATTTGGCTACCGAAGACAATGCTCAAGGATTTATCGAAGCCATGTTTTCTTTTGAAAGATACGACCTCGGAGAGGTCGGACGTTGGAAAATGAGACAGCGTTTAGAAATGGAAGAGGGAAAGATTAGTCACGAAGATAGAGTTCTTCTCTTTAATGATCTAGTTACTATCATCAAAGAAATAATTAATTTAAATGAAAATCCTTTAGCTAAGCCGGATGATATTGATCATTTAGGTAATCGTCGAGTTAAGTCTTTTGGTGAATTACTTCAAAATAAATTAAGAGTTGGAATGGCTCGAACTGAAAGAATTATTCGTGATAGAATGTCAACTTTAGAACCGCAGGATTTAGTTCCAGGACAATTAATTAATACTCGTCCTTTTATAGCGTCAATTAAAGAATTCTTTACTGCTTCTCAACTTTCTCAATTTATGGATCAGCATAATCCTTTGGCTGAATTAGAGCACAAGAGGCGTTTGTCTGCTATGGGACCTGGTGGTTTAACCCGAGAACGAGCTGGTTTTGAAGTACGCGATGTTCATTCTAGTCATTACGGCCGAATTTGTCCAATTGAAACACCTGAAGGACCAAATATTGGTTTAGTTGGCCATTTAGCTAGTTGCGCCCGGTTGAATGAATATGGTTTTATTGAAACGCCTTATCGGGTAGTTAAGAAAGGACGTTTGACTAAAGAAATTATTTATCTTAATGCTTCTCAAGAAGAGAAATATAATATTGCTCATGCTGGAGTTGATATTGATAAAAAAGGAAATCTTTTAGACAAGGAAATTGAGGCAAGAGTCCATGGTGAACCAAGCACGGTTAGTCGCGCCCGGGTTGATTTAATTGATGTTTTACCTCAGCAACCAATTAGTGTTGCTACTGCTTTAATCCCATTTTTGGAACACGATGATTCAAACCGAGCTTTAATGGGATCAAACATGCAACGACAGGCTGTTTCTTGTGTTAGACCTCAAGCCCCAATAGTTGGGACAGGTTTTGAAATGAAAGCAGCTTGTGATTCAGGTCAGGTTGTTTTGGCTGAAGAAGATGGAGTTGTCGTCGCCGTTGATGGTAATTCAATAAAATTAAAAATTCGAAATTCGAAAATTAAAAATTCTATTAAAGAGTATCCACTTCGTTCTTTTGTTAGAACTAATCAATATACTTGTATTTGTCAGCGTCCTTTAGTGACCATAGGTCAGCGACTTAAGAAGGGTGATATTATGGCTGATGGAGCAGCTACTGAAAATGGTTGTTTAGCTTTAGGTCAGAATCTTTTAGTTGCTTTTATGTCTCTTCGGGGCGCTAACTTTGAAGATGCCATTGTTCTTTCAGAAAAATTAGTTAAAGATGATCGTTTCACTTCTGTTCATATTGATTACTTTACCTGTGACGTTCGAGAAACTAAATTAGGATCTGAAGTAACAACTCCTGATATTCCTAATGTTGGTGAAGAACGACTTAAAGATTTAGATGAAGAAGGAATTGTTCGAATCGGAGCTGAAGTTGGTCCTAATGATATCTTGGTGGGAAAAATCTCGCCAAAAGGTGAAACAGATTTAACAGCTGAAGAAAGATTACTTCAGGCTATTTTTGGCGAGAAGGCGCGCGATGTTAAAGATAGTTCTTTGAGAATGTCTCATGGTAAGCGAGGCCGAATCGTTGGAATTCGAGTTTTCTCTCGTGAAAAAGGTGATAAGTTACCTAGTGGTGTAATTGAAACTATTCAAGTAGAAGTAGCTCAATTACGTAAGATTTCAGTTGGTGATAAGTTGGCTGGCCGACATGGAAATAAAGGTGTTATTTCCAAGATTTTACCAGAGCAGGATATGCCATACTTAGCTGATGGAACGCCAGTTGATATCGTTTTAAATCCTTTAGGTGTTGCTTCTCGAATGAACATTGGTCAAATTTTGGAAACTCATTTAGGTTGGGCAGCTGGTACTTTGGGCTACAAAGCAATTAGTCCATCTTTGGCTGGTGTTAGTGAAGATGAAATTAAATCAGAATTGAGAAAAGCTGGTTTACCAGAAGATGGGAAGATTACTCTTTACGATGGACGTAATGGCGAGGCCTTTGAACAACCAATTACAGTTGGACAAATCTATATCATGAAGTTATTGCACTTAGTTGAAGATAAAATTCATATGCGTTCAGTTGGACCTTACTCTTTAATTACTCAACAGCCATTAGGCGGGAAAGCTCAATTCGGTGGTCAGCGTTTTGGCGAAATGGAAGTCTGGGCCTTAGAAGGCTATGGAGCAGCCTATAGTTTACAAGAAATGCTAACCCTTAAATCAGATGATGTTGCTGGTCGAGCTGGAGCTTATGATGCCATTATTCGAGGTAAGCAAATTCAGGCGCCTAATGTTCCAGCTTCCTTTAATGTTTTATTAAATGAATTAAAGGCATTAAGTTTAGATGTAGAATTAGTGGAGAAATAAGGATGAGGTTAGTTTTATGTTAGAGGTCGTACATTGTTTTGTCTGAACCTTCAGTAAAGGTTCAGCAAAACAAGGTCCGACCTCGGATTAGATTGCCATATTCCGCAGAGGTCAGACCTTTGGGGAAGGTCTGACCTCATT
>JAHJOV010000016.1 GCA_018820085.1 Patescibacteria group bacterium | reverse complement strand
TCTATTTCTAATAATTGAGCTGGGTCAGAGGTAATGATTTGGTCTTCGGTATAGGAGGCAATAACTTTAATAGCTACATGTTTAGTCCCAGCGAAAAAGATTCCTTCTCCGACAACGCTTTCTAAAAGCATAAATTTTTCTTGGTCAGTCAAATTGAATGTTTCTTTAACAATGTCGATAGCAGCCGGAGATTGTTTTAAAAGAAGTTGTATCGAAGAGTTGGTAATAATTGATTTACCATATTTAGATTTCATAAAATCAGTTACATCTTGAGTAATAGTGGTTAAACCAAGGTAGTATTTACGACATCTTTTAGCGATACCAAAAAGAAAAGAGGCAGCATCTTCGTTTTGCATCATAACCCAAGCTTCGTCAACAACCATCATTCTTTTCTTTCTTTCAGAACGAATAATATTCCAGATATATCGAAGAATAATATACATAGCCAGAGGCTGTAATTCTTTTTCCATGTCTCGAATGCTGAAAACAACTAATTTTTTATCTAATTCAATGTTAGTTGGTTGATTAAATAAGCTGGCATAACTACCACTGATAAATTTTTCTAATCTGGTTACCAGCGATTCGGTTCCAGTCATCCCCTTAAGAACTGTATAAAGGTCTTGCATTAAAGGCGGGTCAATTTTACTAAAATCTGATTCTGGAGTAATATCTTTAGTGGCATAGGTTTCAGTTAAAGCTTTGTCAATAATTGCGTCTTCTTCTGGGGTAAGTCCACTCAACATTATTCTTAAAAGACCAACTAGATTAATAACACTATTTCTTAAGATGTCGGCTGGTTTTTCATCTTGTCCGGGGATAGGTAAATCAAAAGGGTTAAGATGGTGAGGTGAAGAAATAGAAATATCTACAAAGGTTCCTCCTACTGTTTCGGCTAAGTATTTATACTCTTTTTCTGGATCAATAATAATTACTTCAGTATCTTGCATTAAAGAACGAAGCACTTCTAATTTTACAGCATAACTTTTACCACTACCTGATTTAGCAAAAACAACAGCATTAGCATTTTCCATACTGAAGCGATCAAACAAGATTAAGGAATTATTGTGTCGATTAATGCCATAAAGAATTCCTTTATTGTCAGTTAAATCAGAAGACATAAATGGGAAGCTGGCTGATAAGGATTGGGTGTCAAAATTATTATGAATCATGAGTTTATCTGATTCTAGAGGGAGGGTGGAAATAAGTCCTTGTTCTTGTTGGAATACAGCTGGTTTGGCATAGATCATTTGGTTTTCTAAAATAGCTCTTATTTCGTTTTCTATTTCATCTAATTGTTTTAGATCGTCGGTAAAAAAGGTAATATAGAGACCAAATTTAAAAAGTTTTCCAGATCCTTGTTGGAGGTCTGTTCTTAATTGTTCGATATTTTCAAGAGCAGCTTCTAATTTAGGATTTCGTACTTTCCCTTTTTCTTCTTGTAAGGATATTTGTGATTGAACTTGAGCTGTTTTTTTGGTTAGTTTTTTAAGAGCAATATTGGTTTCTGCTGGATGAATAAATAAAGAAACATTTGTTTCTTGGTCAATATTAATAATTTTTGCAAGCCAGCCGCTGGTTAATGTTTGAGGGTAAGTAAAAACAAAAATCGTTCGGGCATATTTTTTCCCGATTTGTAGATAGTTGGAATCAATTTTTAAACCAGCTGGCGCAATTAAATTAACTAATTCATTTGATTGGTCCGCAGAAGGAGTTTCTGGTTTATTTTTTTTAAATAAATTTAACATTTTGTTATTTTCTTAATTCCTTAGCTTTTTGGAGTTCTGGTTCTTCTTTGGCTTCGGGATTGTAAAGTTTATAAAAAAGTTCTATTAATTCTTCGGTATTCAAAAGGGCTGTTTTAATCCCTATCCCTCGAAGGCCAGCACTGACAAATTCTACTCTTTGCCAGAGGTTGTTTTTAAGCAACTGAAATGCTTGGTCTTGAGCATCAGTTTGTTTCTTTTTACCTAAGAATTGATCTAAGAAACTTAATTTTTTAATAGTTGAAGGATTGTAAGGAATAATAATATAAAATGATTGAGTCATAATATTTGTCATCTGGGTTAGTCCTTTAACAAAGTCAATATATTCAGTAGTCTGAATCCTTAATAGTTCGTTTTCTTGTTTGGCTTGCTTCTCTTTCATTGATAAGATATATGGTTCAATATCAAATTTACGCGAGGCAGCCATAATTTGAAGTGGGAAGTCAAGAGAGTTAAGAAAATTTTGGTATTGATAAATAACGGCATCTTGCTCATCTGTTGATTTTAGAGCAAAGTTGATGCTGGTAGCCATTAAAATCGCTCTTAACCCTTTGTTTTTAAGGATAACTACATCATCTTTAATTTCATTGATTTCTAAATGTTTTTGAATTGAAGCTGCGTTTATTTTTTGCGCCATAAATATAGTTTTGGTTTGGTTATATATTTAACAAAAGAGCCAATGAGGGAAATAAAAGGTCGACCGTTAACTTTGTAAAATGCTAAAGCAAGCATAAAAATACTAATAGGAAGACCAATTAAAAGAAAAGCAACCAATGTGAGATAAAACCAGAGAATAGTCAAAATACCAACTCCAGCCAATAAATAAAGAAATTGTTTAATGGTTAAAGGGCCGATAATTTGATCTTCTATTTCAATAAATTGTGGTACTCTGAATTGCATAAATTATTCTCTTTTTAAATCAACAATATTTCCATTAATTTGTGGTTCTTTTGGTTGTTGGAGCTTTGGTTCCTCCTCTCTGGGCCATTGGGACACTTTGTGAATTTGTTTTAAACTTTCTTTGACTGGTAAAAATATTGCTTGATTAATATCTCGGGCTAATTGACGAGCCGGCTCCTCTGCTAATTTACATTTCTCCTGTAATGTTTT
>JAHJOV010000015.1 GCA_018820085.1 Patescibacteria group bacterium | reverse complement strand
TTGATTGATAATAGCTTGATATTCTTGAGCTTGTCTCTCTAATTCAATCCGCTTAGCATCATGAGCCGAAATCTGCTGATCCAAATCATCAAGCACATCTCCCTGGGCTATAAGGGGTAATATCAAAAAACTTAACAATATTATTAAAAGTACTTGACAAATATATGATTTTGTGATAGGTTTATTACAGTACATTATAGAAGTTTTTCATCTTGGGTTAGGCTTTAGGTCTGGAGAATCTTAATTAGGTCTGGAGAACCTCAACGCAAGGAGGTTTGATAGGCTTTTAATCTGGAGAACCTCGGCGGAAATTTAAGGCCACGTAGGAGATTTTTTCTCCTCTCCTTTGGAGGTTTGAAAGGGCCTAATCCAAGATTTTCAATGAATCCCTGGGGATTACCAACCCCGGGGATTTTTTTATTTCACCATTTAATATAGGTAGATCTGTAAGGTCAGACATTGTTTTGTCCGTACTTCAGCAGAGGTCCAGCAAAACAAGGTCCGACCTTAATTCTGAAGCAACTACATTCCTTAGAGGTCAGACCTTTGGGGAAGGTCTGACCTCGTCTTTATCTTCTAGAGTGATACTTTCTTTATCGCTTTTTTTATCCTTTTCAAGGTCTTTTCTTTGCCTAAAATCTCCATGATTTCAAAGGGTCCTGGCGAGTTACTTTGGCCAGATAAAGCCACTCTTAGAGGCCACAGAAGCTCTCCAGTGCCATATTTTTCTCTTAAGGGGATCATTAAGTCTTCAAGTGATTTTTGATCAAAATCCTCTGTTTTTGAGAGTTTCTTTTCTAGTATTTCTAGGTTGTTTTTAACCTCTTTTAGGCTCATTTTTTTCCAAATTAGCAGTTCTGGATCATATTCTAATTCATCATTAAAAAAGAATTTAGTTAGCTCCCCTATCTCACTTAATTTCTTGATTCTTTCTTTTTCTAAGGCAACAACTTTTTTAGCAAATTTAAGTTCTGTTCCTTTTGGTAAATATGGCAGACATTTTTCTGTTAATTCATTTGTATCCATATTTTTAATATATTGCCCATTAATCCAATCTAATCTTTGAAGATTAAAAATAGCTCCGCCCTTATGAACTCTTTCTAGAGAGAACTCTTTAATTAATTCTTCTAGGTTAAAAATTTCTTTTTCAGTCCCTGGATTCCAACCAAGCAAAACCATAAAATTAACTAATGCTTCGGATAAATATCCCTGTTTTTGATACTCTCCGACTGAAATCGCACCATGCCGCTTACTCATTTTGCTTTTATCTGGCCCTAAAATCAAAGGTAAATGAGCAAATTGCGAAGACTTTAATTCTAATGCTTCTTGTATTAAAATTTGTTTGGGTGTATTTGAAATATGATCCTCTCCCCTGATAACATGGCTGATTTGCATTTCCGCGTCATCAATCGCAGCCGTGAAATTATATAAAGGAGTTTGTTTATCTTTAGCAATACTGATATCACCTAATAAACTTCCATTAAATTCAAGTTTTCCCCTGATTAAATCATCAAAAACTACTTTTTTATCTGGACAACGAAATCTGATAATCCCCTTCTTTTTATTTTCGAATTTCGAATTTCGAATTTCGAATTTATTACATATATGTCTCGGAGCTTGCTTTTTATCTATTTGTTCTTTCTTTTCTTTTTCTAACTCTTTTTTAGTATGATCGCAATAAAAAGCTTGTCCTGAATCCAAAAGTTTTTTTATATACTGCTGATAGATTTCAGTCCGCTCGCTCTGATAAATTGGCCCTTCATCCCAATCCAGACCCAGCCATTTTAAACTTTCAATAATATCCTTTTCATATTTCTTTTCCGAACGTTCTATGTCAGTATCTTCAATCCGAAGAATGAACTTACCTTTATTTTTCTTGGCAAATAGATAGTTAAAAAGGGCTGTTCGAGCATTACCCATGGTAAACAGTCCAGTCGGACTAGGCGCAAATCGCACTCTTATTTTTCGTTTATTATCCATAATATTATTGGCCCATTTCAATTAAGGTTTCGGCGATTTTCTGAGCTGCTTCAGGTCGCGAAAAATTCTTAGCATTAATTGACATTTTTTGACTTAATTCTGGATTATCCAAAATCTGACTAATTTCATTTAGAAAAATACTTAGTGTTAGATTCTCCTCCTCTACAACTGTAGTTGCTCCGGCTTGAGCATAAGCAAAGGCATTTTCTTTTTGATGATCAGAACCTGAACCAGGTAAAGGAACTAAAATACTTGGTTTACCACAAGCAGCGATTTCAGCGATACTACCAGCTCCAGCTCGGGAAATAACAAGATTAGCTAAAAGTTGAGCCGCGCTCATCTGGCTTTCATTCAAAAATGGAAATAAATGATAATCAGATGATATCTGACTTGTTTCTCTTTTGATTTCTTCAAAATTATTAAAGCCGCATTGATGAACTATTTCATATTTTTCTAAAAGCTGAGGTAAGATTCCTAAAATTGCCTGATTTAATGCTTGAGCCCCTTGGCTACCACCAAGAATAAGGATAATTGGTTTCTGGCTGGTTAATCCTAAAATGGTTTTCGCTTTTTCACTTGTCATTGGAATAGCGGAACGAATAGGATTCCCTATTAAAGCTGTTTTTTTAGAAGGAAAATATTTCCCAGTCGAAACAAAAGAAACAGCAATTCTTTTAGAAAACATAGCCCCTAAACGATTAGCTAAACCAGGAATAGTATCTGATTCATGAGTTAAGATTGGAATTCTAAAAAGCCAACCGACTAAAACAACTGGAACGCTTCCAAATCCTCCTTTGTTAAAAATAATATCTGGCATCCAAACATATAGGTATAAAAATGCCTGAATTAAACCAATAGGCATTTTAAATATATCTAAAATAATTTTTGGTGAAAAATATCGTCTTACCTTCCCAGTTAAAATTGTTTTAATTCTAATTCCCTCTTTTTGCAAGACATCAGAAAATCCAGCTCCGGCTGGAGCTCCTAAAAAGAACATTTCTAAATCAGGATTATTCTTTTTTAATTGTCTGGCTACGGCAATGATGGGAAAAATATGTCCCCCAGTCCCACCGCCAGTAAAAAGTATTCTCATATATTTATCCTTTACTATATCTTGAAATATTAGCTAAAATACCAACCCCTATTAATGAAGCAACTAAAGCTGAACCGCCATAACTGACAAAAGGTAAAGGCATCCCGGTTAAAGGCATCAAAGCAGAAATAGCAGCCATATTGATAAAAGCTTGAAAAAAGAACCAACCGGTAATACCGCCAGCTAAAAGAAACCCAAATTTATCTGGAGCATTTTTAGCAATTCGCAAACCACGCCAAGCTAAAAGAACGAATAAAATTACTAATATCCCTGCTCCAATTAAACCTAATTCTTCAGCAATAATAGCAAAAATAGAATCACCAATTGGTTCTGGTAGATATTTCCATTTTTGAATACTATGACCAAGTCCTAATCCAAAAAGTCCACCTGAACCAATAGCTAATAAAGCCTGATTAATCTGATAGCCAATCCCTTGAGGATCAATTTCTGGATGAAGAAAAACAGTTAAACGATTCATTCGATAAGAAGCTGTTTTAATTAAGACAAAGAATCCAGTCAGAGCTGTTCCTAAAATAACTGAAATGATTAAAAAGATATTAATCCCAGCCAAGAAATAAAGAAGGCCAGAGATTATAACCAATATAACTAAAGCACTTGCATTAGGTTGGAATAAAAGCATTATTCCAGTTATACCAATAATAACTAAAAAGGGAATTAAACTTTCTTTAAGAATTTGTTTAACTTCTCCTTTTCTGCTTAATAAAGCAGCCAAATAAATAATGAAAGCAATCTTAACGAATTCAAAGGGTTGAATAGAGAAAAATCCAAAACTTATCCATCGATTAGCTCCTCCATGACTGTATCCTAATTGAGGTATAAAAACTAAACTTAAAAAAACAATACTTGCAACTATTAAAGGAAAAGCAATTTTTTGCCAATAATGATATGGAATTCTTTGAACAATTAAAAAGAGAAATAATCCTAGAACAAAACCATATATTAATTGATGTTTTAAGAAATAATAATTTTGATCAGTCGTATCTTGAGAAAGAACAACCGAAGCACTAGAAAGAGCGACTAAACCAAAAGCAACTAAGAAAAAGACAATTGTTAATAAAGGATAATCAAGTTGATGAGACTTCATATAATTTGCTCAATAAAAACAATAATCAAACCAATAACAGCGGTAACACTATTAATCATCCAAAAACGCATTGTTACCCTTGTCTCTGGCCAGCCCTTAGCTTCAAAATGATGATGAATTGGCGCTGAAAGAAATACTTTTTTACCTCGAAACTTTTTTGACAAAACTTGGATAATCACCGAGGCTGACTCAAGTACAGGAATAAAAAAGATAAAAATTAATAAAACAAAAGAATTAGTTAGCATAGCAATAATGCCTAAAGTAATTCCTAAAGACATAGCTCCAGTATCGCCCATAAAAAAACGAGCTGGATAAATATTAAACCA
The DNA here is from genome assembly GCA_018820085.1 of Patescibacteria group bacterium. Taxonomy (GTDB): domain Bacteria; phylum Patescibacteriota; class Minisyncoccia; order Portnoybacterales; family UBA2143; genus JAHJOV01. The sequence continues at coordinate 4,265 of JAHJOV010000015.1, read as the reverse complement.
TAAGAAAGCTACTAGAGCCCCTAATATCACCCCACAAAAAGCAGCTAAATTCATTTTTCCCTGACCAAAAGCAATAGCTCCATAAGCAGCAAAAGCAATCAAAAGAATTCCTCCAGATAACCCATCTAAACCATCTGTTATGTTTGTTGAATGTGCTGTAGCTACGAGAATAAAAATGAAAAGTAAAATATACCACCAACCAATATTAAAATCACCAATAAAAGGAATATGAATTAAATCCCATTCTAATTTCCAAAAGAACCACCAAGCGCCAAAAGCAGCAATAATAGTATAAAGAATCAACCGATGTCTTACTCTTAATCCGCCCCCATTAGATCCTATTTTAAAAACACCCATTAAATCATCGCCTAAACCAACTAAAGCCGAAGCAACTAAAGCCCCTAAAGGCAAAAGAGTTTCTCCGCGAGTTAAAAAATTTAAATACTCTAAAATGGTGCCCTCGCCAAATTTAGCTAAAATCCAAGCTAAAATAGCTAGAAATAATACTGTTCCCCAAATTAAAACGCCACCCATAGTTGGTGTTCCCTGTTTCTTTTTATGTAATCCGGCAAAAATAGGTGTATTCTCAGTTCTAATTTGTTTACCAAGCTTATACTTTTCTAAAAAATGAATAAGAATTGGCGTCCAAGCTAAAGCAACAACAAAAGATATTGCTCCTAAACCTAAAATACGAGAAATATAGAAAATATCAGGCATAAAATTAAAATTTAATGGACTACCATTGATAGGCCCTTTCAACCCAATTAATTAATTTTTCTGTTTCTAAAAATCTTTGTTGCGCTCCTAAAACAACTGTAATTAACTTCTCTGCTTTTGATTGTTCAAAAACAATAATTAAACAACCTTGAGCTTCAAGAGTATATCCTGTTTTACCACCAATAATATTAGGTAAACGATTTAATAACTCATCAGTATTAACCCAATGGTGATCAGATATGTTAATCTCTGGCGTTTTCATGATTTGCCAGACAATCGGTTGATTAAAACTGTATTTAACTAATTCAATAATTTCTTTAACTGTAGAAATATTAGTTGACTTATACCCACTTGGATCAGAAAAACGAGTACTCGTTAATTCTAATTGGTCAACTTTCTGATTCATTAAATTAACAAACAACTGACCAGTATTTAATTCAACTTCTTCAGCTAAAACAATAGCAGCATCATTGCTTGATTCCATTAACAAAACATGAAGTAAATCTTTAACAGTAAGTTTTTCATTTACCCTTAATCCTCCTATAGTTCCATAGGCAGTTAGAGCTTTCTCTGAAACAGTAACAACTCTTTCTAAATCTAAATTTTCCAAGACTATCAAAGCAGTCATTATTTTAGTTAAACTAGCAATCGGCAGAATTCTATCAGTCTCTTTCTGATAAAGAATCTTATTCCTATCTAGATTAAAGATTATAGCAGCTTTAGCATCAATTTGTGGATCTTCAATCTCCCAATTACGAATAGGTAAAAAATTCGGATTAGTTGTCCACAAAGCAGAAGCTAATGATTGACCCCATTTCTCTATTGAAACAATTGATTCTTTAGTTAATGGCTCAACACTATCAGCCATTAAAAAACCTAATGGATTAAGAAGAACTAAAATAGTGGTTATAACTTTAATTAACATTTCTCAGGTTTAAATCTTTTAACTGTTTTTGATCAACTGGACTAGGCGCTTCCATCATCAAATCACGGCCATCACCGCTTTTAGGGAAAGCCATTACTTCACGAATGTTTTTTTCATTTAAAAGCACCATTAAAAATCTATCTAAACCAAGAGCAATTCCTCCATGAGGTGGCGCTCCAAATGAAAATGCTTTTAAAAGATGACCAAACTTTTTTTCTATTTCTTTTTCATTTAAACCGACTAATTCAAATATCTTCTTTTGAATATCAACTTGATGAATTCTAATACTTCCTCCAGCTATTTCATGCCCATTGAGAACTAAATCATGTTGTAAGGAACGAGCTTTTAATGGTTCTGAATTTAATAAGTGAACATCCGCTTTTTGAGGAGCAGTAAAAACATGATGATGAGGATCATATCTTTTTTCATCTTCATTCCATTCGAATAATGGCCAATTAAGAATCCAAACAAAAGCTAATTCATCAGGATCATCTTTATTCTCTCTTAAATCTGGTTTATCAGTTCCATATTTCTCTATTGCTTCTTGGTAATCTATTCTTTTAAAAGGATTAAAAGTTAATTTTTTAGATAAGTTTTCATCAATTTCAATTAATTCATGAACTACTTCAATCATTAATTTTTCAATTAAATTAATAATTATTTTTTGTGTTGAAAAAGACATTTCTACATCTAATTGAGTAAATTCTAGTTGACGGTTACCTCTTAGATCTTCATCCCGAAAACATTTAGCAATTTGAAAATATTTTTCTATTCCAGCCACCATTAATAATTGCTTAAATTGTTGAGGAGATTGAGGAAGAGCGAAAAACTCACCAGGATGAGTGATGGTAGGAGTTAAAAAATCACGAGCTCCTTCGGGAGTTGATTTAGTCAGAATAGGCGTTTCTATCTCAAGAAATCCCTTTTTATCCATAAAATCCCTTATGGTTTTAATAACCTTGTGTCTAACAAGCAGATTCCTTTTCATTTTTAATTTTCGCAAATCTAAATAGCGATATTGTAATCTAATCTCTTCATTAATCTCGCTTTCATCATTAATTTCAAAAGGAGGTGTTTCAGCTTGATTTAATATCTTTAATTCCTCTACTTCTATTTCTACTTTTCCAGTTGGTATTTTATCATTTATCATCCCTCCAGGCCGCTTATTAACTTTACCAATTATTTCAACAACCCATTCGGGTCGTAAGGTATCAGCTAATTTATAAGCATCTTTATTCTCTGGCAAAAAAACAACCTGAATTAATCCGCTTTTATCACGTAAGTCAATAAAGATAATTTTTCCATGATCTCGACGAACATGAACCCAACCGGCTAATTTAACCTGTTCCCCTTGTTTCTCAATTGTTTTAATACTTAAAATCCGTTTCATAATACTAATATATTATCATTTTACCCTAAAACAATCAATTGTGGAATAAAAAAACTGCGGTTCAAATTACAAACCGCAGGTCAATGTCTATAAACGAATAACTGCCGTAATCCTATTTAACTTTAACCAATTTTAATCAATAATCTTCCCGCTGAAACTTTTTGCCTGCGAAATAAAGAATTTTTGCCACTCTTCGTTTTTTAATTTCAAAATCATATGCGGATAATCCTTAACTTTCTCGGCCAGCATAAATTGGCTACCTAACTGCAAATAATCAATATGCCAATCAAATTTTATTTTGGCCTTTTTTATTAAATCTGCCATTTTCCAATCGGTCTTTTTTATAATTAAATATAGATCAATAAAATCTCTGGATCGCGGTTTTTGATAAAGAGTAAATAATTTATTAACAGCGATATCCTCCAAGCTATCCACGAATAATTTATTTCTCTTGATTTTCTTTTCAATTCTAGGAAAAGGAAAATAGGTAAATTCTGTTTTTACAACTTCATTCTTTAAGTATAAAAAGATTAGATTACGGTTAAAACTCTGCTGAATATCTACTTTTTTTATTCCTATCACTTTTTTATTCTTCGCAAAAAAAACGCTTATAGCCTGAATGTCAAATTCTTTTTCTGAAAAAAAATCCAAATCTTCTGACAAACGATGGTCCAAATAATATTCCGCCAATGCCGTTCCGCCAGTCAGATAAAAAATTCGGCAAATTTCATCATTCTGACTAATTACGTCTATAATTTTAATTTGGTTATTGCTTAAAATCGTTTTGGCCATAAAATCATTTCTAAATACCTCTTTTTATTATGATCTAAATCTATAACTTTCCAATATTTTTTTAGATCCTTGCGACTGATTTTTTTTCCGCTTAAACCAAAATTAACCATTTGTTCCAAACGCCAAACAGTATATTGTTTTTTATCTTTTTTTAATTCAGTTGTATCTACTGACCAATTATACATAATTTAATTATACCTTATTTTAAAGAAACAATCAATTGTGGAATAAAAAAGTGCCCCGTGGGGGAATCGAACCCTCATCAACTGGTTAAAAGCCAGCTGCTCTACCACTGAGCTAACAGGGCATAATATATACCTAAATACTTTAACCTAAAATTAAAAGAAAAGCAAGAAGACGAAGGAAGTTAGCATCAGAAGATGAGGTCAGACCTTCAGTAAAGGTCTGACCTCTGAGGAATATAGTGATTTGAGTTTGAGG
>JAHJOV010000014.1 GCA_018820085.1 Patescibacteria group bacterium | reverse complement strand
GCAAAGGTCTGACCTCATATCAGAGCCCGAATCTATACCCGAATCCATGGTGATAGATGCTCCTGAAGAGGTCCGACCTCAGGAGAGGTCCGACCTCGAAATAGCAACGAAAATAGAAATAGTTGAAGAAGAAGAGTTTGTCGTTCCATTGCCCATCGCCCCACCTTCTTTTATTAGTGGTGGTGGAGCTTATGTTCCTCCAGAGCCAGAGCTCCAGCCTACGCCCGAACCAGAAATCATTAATCTGATTCCCCCATCAGACATTACTGATTTATCAGCTATCATGGGTAGCAGTCGAGGCGAGATTAATTTATCATGGACATCGCCGGGCGCTGATCAGTATATCATTAGATATGCTACTTCATCAGTTAATTGGGCTTCTTCAACTGATATTATTAGCGAACCAATACCGGGGATAGCTAGTAGTACAGAAAGTTTAACAATTAGTAATTTAGATACTAGTCAAATATATTATTGGGTCATGAAATCTCAAGACGAAGCAGGTAACTTATCGGGAATCTCTAATTCTGCTTTTTCAAGTCCATACGCTTCAGCTAATAGTTTAGTTATTAGTGAAGTTCAGGTTAAAGGAAGTTCATCTTTAGGAAATTTACCCAATGACGAATTTATTGAATTATATAATCCGACTGGTTCGATGATTGATTTAAGTAATTGGTCTATTCAGTATCGAGGAAGCGAATCAGGAAGTTTTAGTAAAAAGAATTTTGTTAGTGGCAATTCTATTCCTGCTTATGGATATTTCTTAATTACTAATTCTAGTTATGATGGTTATATGGTGGCTGATATGAGGCACAATTCATTTCAGATGTCAGCTACGGGCGGGAGTATCTTTCTGGTTAATAATCAGACTTTGTTAGCTAGTGGAAATGAAGATTCTATTATTGATAAAATAGCTTACGGAAGTGGGACATATCTTTTTCCAGAAACAACAGAATTTACTTTGGCGCTAGACGAGAATCAGAGTTTAGAACGTAAAAATAAAATTAATTCTACAGCTGAACTTTTAGCTGTTAGTGGAGATGAACATTGGAGTGGTAATAATTGGGATTCAAATAATAATAGTAATGATTTTGTATTACAAGCGACTACTAGTCCTCAGAATTCTTTGAGCTTAACTAAACCAAGAACTAGTTTTGCTAATTTAGCTGATACGGACTGGCCTATGTTTCAGGGTGATCTTCAGCATACCGGCCTTAGTTCTTATAGTGGCAATGCTACAGGATCGCCCACAAGTACGCCTAAATGGAGATATCCTTTATCTACTACTGGGCCGAATGTGCCAGTCATTGGTCCTGATGGGTTTGTTTATGTTGGAACGGGCAGTAAGCTTTATAAGATTAGTCCAGATGGAATAATTAGTGTGTTTTATGATGGCGCTGTTAGAGCGCTGGCTTTTGCTTCTGACGGGACGGTTTATATAACCGATAGTAGTGGTTTATATGCTTTGACATCTGATGGTCAAGTGATTTGGAAATATTCAATTTATATTAATACCACGGCGCCGGTCATCGCTCCTGATGGAACTATTTATATCGCTTCTGATTATTATTTATACGCTTTGACGCCTAATGGAGAACAGATTTGGCGAAATTCAACCTTGAGTAATGGTCGTTGGATTAGATCGCCTGTCTTGGATTCAAGTGGAAATATCTATACAGTTGGTCAAATTGGTTCTAACGGAATAGTTTATGCTTTAAACTCTTTAGATGGCAGTATTATTTGGCAAACAGATCCGGGATCATATTATACTGCTTTGAGTTTAGATGATCAGGGTACGCTTTATGTTGGTAGTTTTAGTGGTTTAGCTAGCGCAGGTCTTTATGCTTTAAATTCTACTAATGGAAGTCAAAAATGGTATATTTCAATTGGTGGTATTCTTGGATCAGTACCAGCTATTCATCAAGATACAATTTATGTTGGGACATATCATAATAATACGTTTTATTCGGTTAATAAGTTGAATGAGATTGTTAATTGGACTTATTATTTTGGGGGCGATGGAGATAAGATATCTGCTTCTCCAATTATTGATAGTCAGGGCGTAATTTATATCGGTTCTACAAGTGGTATGTTTTACGCTATAAATCCAGATGGGAGTTTGAAATGGTTAGCTGAATTAAGTGATGAAGTTTGGTATAGCGCTGTGATTGATTCTAATGGTGTAGTTTATGTCGGGTCAGCTGATGGGAATATTTACGCTTTTGGGGATTGAAAGGGTTGACTTATTTAAAGCGATAGAATAGAATCAGTTTTATGTTCTTTCGGTAGGGCTGTAACTCAGTTGGGAGAGCACTTGGTTTGTTTTTTTTCAGCAGAAAGAGTTTTGCGCGCGCATAAAAGCTTTAAATTTCTTTCTGTTGGTTGACCAAGAGGTCACAGGTTCGATCCCTGTCAGCTCCACCATCCTTTTTTTTAAAAAATGTGGGCCTGTAGCTCAAGGGAGCAGGCGATTCTTTCTCGTCAGGTGGCACGTTCGAATCGGCCCGGGCCCACCAAAATTTAATAAAGAGATTTCTTTATATGAGACAGGGTTCGAAGAATCCTGTCTCTTTCATTTGCTCAAAAATCCAAAATATCTTATACTTATAAGGTCGGACCTCAAAATGCCGAACCTTTTATTTTAATTATGAAAGAACCAATTCAAAGGGCTTCCTATCAAGGAGGATATTATCATATTTGTAATCGAGGGAATCGTAAACAAGATATCTTTTCAGATAAAGATGATTATCTTTTGTATTTAAATAAAGTAAGAGAGTATAAAGAAAAGTATAAAATTTCTATTCTTTGTTATTGTCTTATGCCTAATCATTTTCATTTATTAATTAAGCAAGATTCAGAGGTCCCTCTTTATAAATTTATACATGCTTTAAATACTAGTTATTCAATGAATTTTAATCGTAAGTATAATAAGGTCGGTCATTTATTTCAAGGTAAACATAAACAGAAAGAAGTTGATAAAGATGAGTATCTTTTACAGCTTTCATCTTATATTCATCTTAATCCCATTAAAGATGGTTTAGTAAAAAAATTAGAAGATTACCAGTGGTCAAGTTATCCTGATTATATCGGATTAAGAGAGGGAACACTTTGTGATAAAGAATTGGTTCTTTTTGGGAGATCTCCAGAAGAATATAAAAAGATAACAGAAGAAGAAATGAAAGATAAATTATTAATGAAAGATTTAATTCTTGAGATTAATGATTAATGAGGTTAAATTTTAAAAAAGGTTCGGCATTTTGAGGTCGGACCTCAAAATGCCGAACCTTTTAGTGCATAAAGAAATATATGAGGAAGAGACAGTTTGTGAAATTTTATGATCAGCAGGCGCCGAAGATTTATAGATTCGTCTATTTAAAAGTAAGCTCGCCTCAAGATTCTGAAGATTTGACTTCAGAGGCCTTTTTAAAGTTTTGGCAGGATTTGGCTGATAAAAAAGAGAAAAAAGAAAAGATTGATAATCATCGGGCTCTATTATATAAAATAGCTAATAATTTAGTAATTGATTTTTATCGGAAAAAGTCACGATCCGAGGTATCTATTGACCCAGAAAATACTGTTTTGGCTCAGATAAAGGACAAAACTGACTTAAATAAAGAAGTAATTTTGAATTCTGATGTAATTGAAGTTAAAAAAGCGCTTAATAACATTAATGAGGAGTATCAAAATATCATTATTTGGCGCTATTTAGATGATTTTTCAACTAAAGAAATTGCTCAGATTTTAGGAAAACCGGAGGGGAATATTAGGGTTTTGACTCATCGAGCCTTAAAAGCGTTAAAGAAACAAATGTAATTAATTTAGGGGTGGCGTAGATTCCTCAGAGGTCAGACCTTTACTGAAGGTCTGACCTCATATTTGATTTCGTATATTTAAAAAAGGTTCGGCATTTTGAGGTCCGACCTC
>JAHJOV010000013.1 GCA_018820085.1 Patescibacteria group bacterium | reverse complement strand
TTGATTGAATTAGAAAATATTGTTTTAACTCCACATATTGCTTCAGCTACCGAAGGAACGAGGAATAAGATGGCTGAGATGGCCGCTAATAATGTAAATGCTGTTTTAGCTGGAGAAGCGCCAATTAATTTGGTTGAGTAGTCTTGTAAGAGGTCCGACCTCTAAGTTTGGTTGGGTTTTGCTATATTCCTCAGAGGTCAGACCTTTGGGGAAGGTCTGACCTCACACGCAGATTTCTACTTTTAAGGTTGGACTTTTTATAAAACAAAATAATTTTATGCCGTTTTCATATTTAGAGAAAAAAATTTTGAAACAAGGATATCAATTTTTGGCTGGAATTGATGAAGTTGGACGAGGGCCTTTAGCTGGGCCAGTAACAGCAGCTATTGTTATGATTAGGTCAGGAATTATTCCCAAATCATTAAGATGTGTTTTAGTTAGAGATTCTAAACAGCTTTCCGTTAAACAGCGAGAAAGAGTTTTTGAAATAGTCAAACAAGAACCAAGTATTGAATGGCGGGTTAGTTTTGTTCAACCAAAGACAATTGATAAAGTTAATATTGGTCGGGCTACTCAATTAGCTTGGCGACGTTCTCTAAATAAGTTAAATCCTCAACCGGATTTTCTTTTTTTAGATGGGAATCAGGAATTAAAACGAATAAAAATAAAACAGAAAGCGGTGATTAAAGGTGATCAGAAAATTTTTCTTGTTTCTTTAGCTTCAATTATGGCCAAAGTTAGTCGGGATAAGTTAATGGCTAAACTTGACAATAAGTATCCTCAATATAAATTTGCTCAGCATAAGGGATATGGAACTAAATTACATGTAAAGAATTTAAGGAAGTTTGGTCCTTGCCAAATTCATCGTCAGAGTTTTAAACCTATTGCAAATATTTAATAAGAGTAATATAATCGGAATATGAATAAAAATATATATATTTTAGGTTTTATAGCTTTGATTGTTTTGTTTGGAGTAATTTGGTTTGGTAGCCAAAATAAGGATGGGTTAGTTAATCAAACCGCTTCTATTTTAGGGGACGATCAAGGACAAGAGATTGTTATTCAAGAAATAATTGGAGATTTGGTTTTAGGGAGTCCTGATGCGCCAGTAACAATAATAGAATACTCTAGTCATTTTTGTAGTCATTGTGTCGATTTTCATAATGATACACTTCCATTGTTAGTGGAAAAATACATAAAGACTGGTCAGGTTAAATTAATTTCTCGATTTATTTTTGAAGAAGTTGAGGTAACTATGGCTATTCTTTGCGCTCAAGAAGAAGGAAAATCTTTAGAACTGAGCGAACATATTTTCAAAAACATTCAAGATCTTAAAGGAGTTGATGATTTAATTTTAATGGTTCAAGCTATGGATTTGAATCAGGAAAATTTTAATCAATGTTTTAATGGTAATAAATATATTGACATAATAGAAAAATGGCTTAGTTATATTATAGAGGAAGATACGAGTACGCCAACATTTTTTATTAATGGTCAAAAGATAGTTGGTAATCAGCCAATTTCAGTTTTTGAGCAGGCGATTGAGCAGGCATTGGCTCAATAAGTGATAGTTTTTTAAAAATCAACCCTTAATTATCTAATTTATAATAAGGAGGGGGTGAAGATTATGAGAAATAGACAGAGATGGATGTCCAAGGGCGCGACCGGGCGGGCTAAGCGAAACAGAAAGAAACAAAAGAAAAGAAATTGTCCTCCTAAAGGAATTGGAGGCGGCGAAGAAGGAAGAATCAGAGGAGAAATGTCAGAAGAACGGGTTGTTCAGGCGCTTGAGTTTAAAAAGACAGCTAGGCAAATCGTTGGTTACGAACAAAGAGATGTAAGAGGTATTGACTTTTTTATTTTTGTGGAAAAAAGATGTAAAAACAAGTGGCGCAGAAAAAAACCAGCTCCGGTTAAAAGATTGTCGCTGCAGGTTAAAAGTTCAAAGAGAAATATGTTCAAACATCAAGAGGAATCTGATGTGCCGGTGGTAGTGGTTGGCAATTATGATAGTATTTTCGATATCGTTTTTAAAATTGATAATGCTCTAAATTTGTCCTGACCTTGGATTAGTCAATTAAAGTTAGACTAATCCAAGGTCAGTTTTTTTATTTTTGATTTTATGATAGAATATAAATATGGAGTTGATTATTGAAAAAAAGAAAATAAAAGAGTGGCTAGTTGTCTTAGGAAAAGATTTTAAAGTAGTTGATACGAGGAAAAAAGTTCTGCCACCTAAACAATATTTTTTTCCAGTTAAGGAGGATCTTTTTAGTTTTGATCTTAAAAGTAAGAAATTAAAAACTATTGATCAGTCAGAAAATATTTTACTACTTATTAGTTCTTTAAATAAGTTAGAAGCCATGACTCAATTAGATGAGATAATGGAAAAGCCCCAAAAGGACTTTTTTTATTGGCAGAAAAGAGATAAATCGGTTTTAGTGGGAATAGTTGATGAATCAATTAAAGTTCCATATGGTGGTGATTTAGTTTTAGAAAAAATTAATCAGAAAGAATATCGGACTTGGGTTTTAAATAGCAAGGGTCGAAATCTGCTCAAGGATAAGTTTTTTAAAAAAGTTTTAAAACCAAGAACAATTAATTATCCAAGTAAACCCAATATTTTTAAAGAAAAGCTTTTGGATTCAGAACTATTAGCTGAAGCAGTAGAATGGTCTTGGCAAAGTAATCATAAAATTTGGAATGAGTTGGCTGAAAAATGTTTGGGTTGTGGAATTTGTACTTATGTTTGCCCACTCTGTCATTGTTTTTCTATGGAAGATCAAGTCAGTTTGGATAATTCTAAATGTTTTCGTTGCCGTCAATGGGATGCTTGTACTCTACCAAGATTCTCTCAGATAGCTGGCGGGCATAATTTTCATAAAACTATTAAAGAACGATACTATAACTGGTATTATCATAAATTTGTTCGAGCTTATCGCCAATATGGGAAGGCCCAGTGTGTTGCTTGCGGAGCCTGTAAAGATAATTGTCCAGCTGGAATTAAAATCGGAGAAGTTTTAAAAGAAATAGTTAAAGATTACAAAAAGAGATGAAGAATATATATAAGCCATTTAAGGTTGAAATTGTTAAAATAGAAGAACATTCAAGTGATGTTAAGCTTTTTAGATTACAAAAAGAAAAAGGTCATTTTTCTGTTAATGATCAAGGAATTGTTTTTAATCCAGGTCAATTTGTTTTAGTCAGTAATTTTGGTTATGGTGAAGCTCCTTTTGGTATTGCTTCTTCACCCTTTGAAGCTAGATATGTTGATATTCTTGTTAGAAGAGCTGGTTGTTTGACTAAAGCTTTACATCAATTAAAAAAAGGCGATCAACTTTTTTTAAGAGGGCCTTATGGTAATGGTTTCCCGATTGATTTTATGTCCGGTAAAGATGTGATTATGGTTACTGGTGGTTGTGGAATTCCTCCTATGGCCGCTTTAACTGAATATATTATTGAAAAAAAATGGAAGTTTGGTCGGGTTTATTTAATTTATGGCGCTCGAACACCAGCCGATCTATTAATGAAAGATAATTTAGAAAAATGGGACAAAGATATTAAGGTTATTCTTACAGTTGACCAACCGGATAAAAATTGGAAGGGTCACGTTGGTATGGTTTCTAAAATAGTTAAAGAGATTAAAGTTGATCCTCTTGATGCAGTAGCTGCTATGTGTGGACCAGGACCAATGATGGATGCTTTAGAATATATTTTAAGGCCTTTAGGTGTTTCGGATCGAAGAATATTTGTTAATATGGAAAGAAAAATGCAATGTGGTGTTGGTAAATGTCAGCATTGTACGGTTGGGGATAAGTTTGTTTGTCAGGATGGTCCAGTTTTTAATTTTGACGAAATAGATAAAGCATGGGACTAAAATTATATTTAGCTTATTATTTTGTTTTTTATCGCGCTTTAGCCCTAAAGGGCGCCCTACGCGCTTCAAAAAACAAAATAATTCGCTAGTTATTATGTCAAAGCCTAAAATAGCAATATTCGAATTCACTGATTGTGAAGGATGTGAAGTAGAAATTGTCTCTCTTCGGGAGAAACTTTTGGTTTTGGAAAAAAGAGTTGATATTGTTAATTGGCGTTTAGGTCAAGAGAATAATCAACCCGGTCCTTATGATGTAACTATTATTGAAGGAACTCCTATTACTCAAGATGAAGTTGATCGGCTTAAAAAACTTAGAGAAGAATCAAAAGTTTTAATTGGTTTAGGAGCTTGCGCTTGTTTAGGTGGTATCCCAGCTATCATTGATACAAAAAAAAGAAAAGAGTTTTATAAGAAAATTTATGGGGAAAAGTATAAACCAAGAGGAATTGATGCTATGCCTTTAGCTGCTTATGTTAAAGTTGATTTTTTAATTCATGGTTGTCCGGTTAATAATCAAGAAGTGGTTCGAATTATTTCAGAACTATTAGCTGGTCGAACACCACAGTATCGTGGCTATTCTGTTTGTTTTGAATGTAAGCAGGCTGGGAATGAATGTCGTTTGTTAAATAAAAAGCCTTGTTTAGGGCCAATCACTCAGGGTGGCTGTAATGCAGTTTGTATTAGTGGCGGTTCTCCTTGTTATGGTTGTTTTGGAAATCGTGAAGGAGCCGAAGTTAAAAATCTATTAAAGATTCTTAATAAAATTACCGACCAAAAAGAAATAGATAGATATTTTAGTATGTTTTTAAATAGAACGAAGAACTAAATTAAATCTTTTTGTCATTGTGAGCGAAGCGAAGCAATCTACCCCCAGTGTCATTATTAACCCCAGTGTCATTATCGGGCTTGACCCGATAATCCAGAATTAAAATATTATGGTTCCCAATAATTATTTTGTTTATGTTCTAGCCAGTAAGAAAAATGGAACTTTGTACATAGGTATAACAGATGATTTAATTAAAAGAGTATATGAACATAAGAATAATCTTGTTGATAGTTTTACATATCCTTCCTTGTTCAAAAAGAACTTTTCAAGTGCTGTGTCTACTTCTTTTGGCAATAAATCATTTTTAAGTAG
>JAHJOV010000012.1 GCA_018820085.1 Patescibacteria group bacterium | reverse complement strand
TCATAGCGATTTCTGGCCTGACTTTCGCCAATAAAAGCCTTGGTTAAATTTTGTATTGTTTGGTTCATGTTCTTGGGCTCCTTATTTATTAATCAATTCGTCCATAATCATCTTTAAAACGGATTATATCATTTTCTCGCATCTGACCAAAGGTCGTTTCAAGAATCCATGAATCTTTGAGCCCAATTATTCTATGTTTTTCTTTTTTATTTATTTTCAAAAATTCTCCCTCTTTAAGAAAAAGATGCAAATTTCCTTTAATAACCTCAATTCTTCCAGAAAGCACTATCCAAATCTCAAATCGGTTTTTATGGCTTTGAAGACTTAATTTTTTATCTTGGCGCACAAATAATTTTTTAATCCAATAGTCCTTCTTTTTTTCCAGAATAACATATTTTCCCCAAGGTTTTAAAATTGTTTTGTTTTTATTTTTCATAAGTTTTAGATTTATTCTTCAAAAGAGAGGCGAGCAAAAAGATAAGAAATTGTAGATTCAGCACCCTGATTGAGATTAATAAATTTTTTCCCAATCCCATCATAACATCCCCCAGTGGTTCGATCATATACAACCTGCCCAAGAACATTATCCCCTAGAAACCAATTAAATGCGATATGCGCTAATTCCTTATAATGCTTCTCATTTGTTACCTGAAACATTACATTAAGAGCTTCTACAGTGGCAGTGGTGTCCTCAGGCTGTTGGTCAAAATACTGCCTTATCCCTTCCTTGGGAAACCAGCCACTTTGGCCAATAGGAATGTAAGTATTATCCTTAAATGTATGTTTAATTAAGAAGTCTAGAGTTTTTTCAGACACTTCGAGATATCTTTTTTCTCCAGTTATTTTGTACCCGAGAATGAGTGCTTCTGGTAGGATGGCATTTGAATATGTTAAATAATGCTCAAACCACTCCCAATCTAATGAACAACTCTTCTCATATAAAATTATAAGTTGTTCGCAGCATGATCTTAATACAGCGAGAGTCTTTGGTTCTTTCCATTTTGAAAGCAAACAATGAAGAGCCTTAATGTAAAAAGCAATAGCGCGAGGTGAGGAAAAAGTAATGTTTTTCTGAAAACTTTTTTCAAAGAGAGAATGGGCTTGTTTTCTAAAGCGTTTAGGAATTTCTTTGGTAATTGAAACTAAAGCAAGCGCATATAGGGCCCTAGAACTGGGATCTTCTGAATTTTCCTGGATATTTCTTTGCTTATCAATAATATGGTTTGAATTAATATAATTATTAAAATAACCATCAGGTTTAGCTACTTGATAAAGAAAATTAAGATATGTGGAAACAAGTTTTAGCGCAGATTTAGTTCTAAATTTTTTATAATGAAGAGCGGCCGCGATTAAAGCTCTGGCATTATCATCTAAGGTATATCCAGAAGACAAATCTGGTTCAGTCAGCTTGGCAAACTGAATAATGCCAAAATTATCAGTCAATTTAACCAAATGTTCAAGTTTTATAGGTGGAAGTTTTTTTTGTCCCATGGTTAGCTCTGGCGCAAATTGCGAGAAATATTTCATGTAGGAATGGGCAATATTTTCCCAGGTCATATGCCTAGTGCGAAAATAAGCGTTTTTACCCATCTGTAAACATAATTCATTATCACTTATTAATTTAATAATAGCATCGGTAAAAGCCTGTGGGTTTTTGAAGTCAATCAATATGCCGACTTCTTTTGTAATGTCTTGTTTAGCTTGAGCAAAGGCTGTTGATATGATTGAACGACCGCTGCCAAGAGCATAAGATAAAGTTCCGGAGACAGCCTGGTTTGGATTCAAAGAGGTGGAAATATAGACATCAGTAGCCTCTAAAAATTGAAGAAGTTTATTTACATCAAAATAGGTATTATAAAAAGAAACATATTTGTTTAAACCAAGTTGATGTACTTTTTTAGTAAGAAAATTACGGTAGTTTTCGCCTTCCTGTTCCAGAACAACAGGATGAGTCACACCAGCGATAAGAAATCTAACATTAGGGAATTTTTCTACTACCTTTGGCAAAGCCTCAATTACATACTCAACCCCTTTGCCAGGACTAAGAAACCCAAAGGTTGAAAGGATTAGTTTGCCAGAAACGTTGAGGGCAGACTTGGCGTGTTGACTGGTTCTATAGGGAACATGATGGATTCCATGAGGAATAACTTGAATTTGATCAGGATCTAACCCATAATCATTTTTGAGAATTTCCTTTGAAGAGTGGGTCATGACGATTATTCCTTTTGAATATTTCATTATAGTTTGAACGATATTGCGCATTTTTTCATCTGGGGCAGGAAGAACGGCGTGAAAGGTAGTAACAATCGGTTTCTGAAGTTTTTTCATAAAGAGAAGCAGATGTGAACCATATTCCCCTCCGAAAATACCAAATTCATGTTGAATGCTGACAATCTTTACCTCTTTGAGCTGATTGAGCTTGTTGGCAGCGTTAACATAGTCCTCTTCACGAGGCTGGCTTATCTGGAAAATTACTTTGTCAGAATAGGGAAAATGACTTACTTCAGTAAGATTCATTGCAACAATCTTTGACTTAACCGATAATTCAAATATTTGATTAATAGCATTGGTAAGGTCAGCGGAAAAGGTAGCTATACCGCATTGTCGTGGCGGGAAGGTGGCCAGACAGACAATCCATGATTTGTTTTGTTTATCAGTGCTCATAATTTTGTGGACTTGAGTTCAGATAACAGCTCTGCGAGGTCAACAGATCTCGCGGCGATTAACTTGTCGGCAACTCCATAATAAATATAAAGTCTTTTATCTCTTACGACTGCTCCTGTCGGAAAGACAACATTATTTGTAATACCACTTTTTTCCCAAGAAGCCTCTGGAGAAAACAAAGGTTCTTTTAATCTCCCCAAAACTTTTAGAGGATTTTTAAGATCAAGCAGGGCAGCGGAAGCATGATAGATTTTTCCAAAAGGAGTATCCTCTACCGCATGATAGATAATAAGCCATCCGTCTTTTGTTTCAATAGGTGGACAACCACCGCCAATATTGCGGCCTTCAAACCAAAAAAAGGGATCAAGCACAATAAAATCACCTAAATTCTTGAAATAATCGCGCCAGTAATCTTCAGTAAGTTCTGAGAAATTGTTAAAGTAAATAATTTGGATTCCGGGCAAAATACGGTGAAGAAGAGCAAATTTATTGTTAAATTTTTGGGGAAAGAGAGCAGCATCTTTTTCAAATAACAAAATATCTTTTCCCCCTGTCTCTTTGTAAAGCATTTCAAACATGATATATCTTTCCCTGACTTTTGACTCGCGAAAAATATCTTCAGCTTCATCGTAAGAGATTTTCGGCGAGATAAGCCCCTGTTTAGTAAAATTGACAAGATCCTTGCTTGTGGCGTATGCAATGAGAGCGTTTTTTCCATCATAAGCAGTGTAAAAAAGATAGTATGTTCCATCTAAAAGAGTAATTCTGGGATCTTCTACGCCATTTTTCTCATAATTATATTCTGGAAAAAGAACCGGCTCTTTAAGTCTTTTTACAACTTTATTATTTTTCAACTGGCAGTAGCCTATGGAAGAAATATCGTTATGATTAATTGCCCGATAGAACATGTGAATAATGTCATCTACCTGGATGCAGGCCGGGTTTAAAACACCCTTATTTTCAAATTCAAGATTTGTTTTCTTTAAAATTATTCCCTCGTTTTTAACTATGATCATATTTTTTAATTCCATCCAAACCAACCTCAAGGGCTTTCGCAATTTTCTTTAGTGTATCAAGCATTGGGTTTATATTCTCGCCCTGCTCAATTTTAATAATCGTGTTGTTGGCAAGATCGGCGAGCTTTGCGAGCCGATCTTGCGAAAGTCCCCTTTTTTTTCTTAATTTCTTGAGGTTTTTTGATAGTGGGTATTCTTGTTTTGACATAGTTTATTTATGGTAGTACTATTATATTAAAGTATATTAAATAATTTAGTACT
>JAHJOV010000011.1 GCA_018820085.1 Patescibacteria group bacterium | reverse complement strand
TACATGAATCACAAAATTTTAATTATTTTATTAATTTTAATTGTTTTGGCTGGGATTTGGCTGGGTTTAAAATTTATAATTAACGGATCGCCAGTAGATCCCGTTGTCTGCACAATGGATGCAAAACTCTGCTCGGATGGTTCTTATGTTGGCAGAATTGCTCCCAAATGCGATTTTGCAGCCTGCCCGGAAACAAGAACAATAAGACTGTATTACTATAATTATGAATTAGACAGAGACGAATGGGGCAATACGGCTTGTAGTAGAAATGGATTGGTAGCAGTTGAGAGAGAAATTTCAATCACTCAAACGCCGATTCAGGATGCCGTAAAACTTTTACTTTTAGGTGAACTCACCGAAGAAGAACTGGCCCAAGGAATTGACACTGAATATCCGTTGGAAGGCCTTTTACTGAAAGGCGCCTTGTTAAAAGACGGAATTTTAACACTTGAATTTGATGATTCTAAAAACAGAACGGTTGGCGGTTCCTGCCGGGTGGGAATCTTATGGTTTCAGATTGAAGCTACAGTAAAGCAATTCCCAGAAGTCCAGCAGGTCCGTTTTTTACCCAAGGAGATTTTCCAACCCTAAGATAAACTATAAGTAAATTAATGGAGCGGTGTTTTTTTATGATATAATATATGTATGAGGAGGAAAAAAGAAAACAATTATGCTTTTATAGACAGTCAGAATCTTAATTTGGGTATACTAAGTTTAGGGTGGAAGTTGGATTATAAAAAATTTAGAATTTACCTTAAAGAAAAATATTGTGTATCTAAGGCATATCTATTTATTGGGTATATTCCATCTAATCAAGATTTGTATTCTTTTTTACAAGAAGTTGGTTATGTTTTGATTTTTAAACCGACTTTACCTGATGATAAGGGAGAAGTTAAGGGCAATATTGACGCTGATTTAGTTTTGCAGACAATGATTGATTATAAGAAGTATGACAAAGTATTGATCATCAGTAGTGATGGCGATTTTTATTCATTAGTGAAGTATTTATACAAGAATAATAAGTTAAAATATGTAATGAGTCCCTATGTTAAAACTTGTTCTGTATTATTGAAGAAAACAGCTAAGGAGAAAATCATCTTTATGGATAATTTGAAGAAAAAATTAGAGTATAAAAAGAAAAAACACCGCTAAAGGACAAAACCAGTAGAGGTGCTTTTCATATGTATTCTATTGTAGAATATATCAAATTAAAAACAACTTGTCAAGTGAAATAATAGTGATCGTGGTGTGTTGGGTGAGGGTAGTTAGATAGCTCAAGAAAGCCTTCAACGGCCTCATCTGTTATTAATCTGGATCGAGATGGTCAGCACAAATTAGTGTAGTATCGAGGGACTATATCAAGAAACGATTCTATGATAAAATTAAAATATGAATAAAAAGATTTCATTAATCTTGTTAATAATCTTTATTATTGGAGCTGGCATGATTGTCTATTTTTGGCGTCAACCGAGTCTGATATTTCGATATCCAGAAAATTTATCAACCAACTATATCAGTCCTCAAGAATGGCCTCCAAAGCTACTAATAATAGATGATACTGAATTTTCATGCGAAGAAGGCGGGCTTGGGATAAATGGTCGTTCTGGCATGACAATACAAAAAAAGATCAATAATATTGTTTATTGTATTGGGAGTGTCAGTGAGGGAACGGCTGGAACATTTTATACAAATTATACTTACACATTTCTAAAAGACAGTAAACTGGTCAAACTTAGCTTTACTTTAGCGTATCCACAATGTGATAATTATGATGATCCACAAAAGACAGAATGTGAACAGGAACGTCAGATTTTTGACTTGGATATATTAATTAATCGTATTGCAGAAAGTGTGCAGTAATGTCTTGTGTGGGAGATAAAATGAGGTCAGGAACCTTTTATTCTTGTTGGTAATTACATAAAAAGGTTCCAATTTCGTTCCATACGGCCAGCTGTGATTTTTGTCAAAATTTTAATTTTGGCACAAAAACCTCATCCCGAGGAGTAGAGTAACGAGGGACAAAAGGACTTTTTTAGCAAGGGATCGAGAGGCCTCTAATCCAATATGAAATCAGTCGTTATTTGTGGCTGTGTCGTCAAATTCTAATTAGAGAAATTATCAAAACACCAAGAGAATTAGTTAAAAGATTAAAATGATTTATGACAAAGCGATGCGATCATACAAGCGTGGGAATGTTAGTTTGGAAAGAAAATGAATTATTACTTATTGAAAGAAAAAAGCCACCTTTTGGTTTTGCTCCGCCAGCCGGTCATGTTGACAAGGATGATTCTTTTGAAGTGGCAGCTAAGCGTGAATTAGAGGAAGAGGTTGGATTGAAAGTCAAAAACATTAATCTTTTAATTGAAGGCAGAAAAGAGAATCCGTGCCGTCGTAAAGACGGAAATTGGCATTACTGGAAGATTTATGAAATTAAAACAGAAGGCGATGTAAAAAGGAGTCAAGAAGAAACGAAACAAGCTGGTTTTTATAGTAAAGAAAAAATCAAAGAATTGGCCAAAAGAACCGAAGATTACATCAAGGGCGAGATTAAAGAAGAAGAGTGGGAAAAATCACCAGGCATTGAGCCAGTTTGGTACGAGTGGTTAAAAGAGTTAGAAGTAATATAAACAATCATGAGAATTACAATTTGTGGAAGTATAAAATTTGCTAAAGAGTTAGTTAATATTTATCATCAACTTGAAAAGTTAAGTCATCAACCGATGATGCATAAAGAAATGTTTGGTATTGCTGAAGGAAAAGCATTACAATTAATCGATGCTTATAATGGTATGGAGAGCAGTGAGATCAAAAGAAAGTATAACTATATTAAATGGTGGCATAATTGTATTAAGAGCGGTGATGCTGTTTTGGTCTGTAACTTTGATAAAAAAGGAATAAAGAATTATATCGGTGGTAATACCTTAATGGAGATTGGTTTTGCTCATGTAAATGATAAAAAAGTCTTTTTATTAAATCCAATACCAGAAAAAATATCTTATGTTGACGAGATTAAAGCTATGGTCGATGTAGTTCTGGACGGGGATTTGAATAAAATTATTTAGAAATAATTAGATAAAAACAATAAAGGTCATTTTGATGAAGATTCTAGCATATTCGAAATTTCTGTACTTCTAAAGATTTTACTAGATTATCTTACATAAATAAATTAACAAAATATATAGACTTAAAACAAAAAATTAGGGAGGTTATGGATTGGCCTAAGAAGAATGATTTTAATTAAAAACATTACAATTGTTACTCAAAATAAAGAGCGGGAGATTGTTAAAAAAGGATCTTTAGTTATTGAAAAAGAATATATTAAGGTAATTGGTAAAAGTAAAAGCATTGAAAAAGAATATAGCCGGAAAGCAAAAAAAGTAATTGATGGCAAGAACAAAGTTATTATGCCTGGTCTTATTAATTCTCATGGTCATTTAGCCATGACTCTTTTGCGTGGATACGCTGATGATATGGATTTAGAAAAATGGTGGTTGGAATATGTTTATCCAGTTGAGTCTAAATTTACCAGAAAAAAAGTGTATCAGGGATCTCTTTTAGCTATGATTGAAATGATAAAATCAGGCACAACTTGTTTTATAGATTTTTACTATTATGAAGATGAAGTAGCTTGGGCTGCTAAAAAGCTTAATATGAGAGGATTTTTAGGATGCGCTATTTTGGATTTTCCAACTTTTTTATATAAAAACGCAGATGAGGCTTTAGAAATTACTAAAAAAGTAATTAAGAAATTTTCCAATAATTCTTTGTTAAAAGTAATTTTGGCGCCGCATATGTTTCAAACTACGTCTTTAGAAACATATGTAAAGGTTTGGGAGTTGACTAAGCAATATGGTTTGCTTTTAACTACTCATATGTCAGAAACAAAAGCTGAGGTTAATTTTTCTATTAAAAAATATAAAAAAAGACCAGTTGAAGTTTTATCTCAAGCTAGTATTTTGGATGAAAATGTCATTTTAGCTCATTGTTGCTGGGTAAATAAGAAAGAAATTAATCTTTTGAAAAAAAGCAATGTTTCAATTGTCCATTGTCCTGTTTCTAATATGAAACTTGCTTCTGGGATAATGCCTTTACCAGAATTACTTAGATCAAAAATTAATGTTAGTTTAGGCACAGATGGAGCATGTTCTAATAATAATCTAGACATGTTTGAAGAGATGAAAACAACTGCTTTAATTCATAAGGTTAATAAGCTTAATCCAACTATAATTGACGCTCAAACTGTTTTAGATATGGCTACTATTAATGGAGCCAAAACCTTAAAAATAGAAGATCAAATCGGTTCAATAGAAATTGGTAAAAGAGCGGATTTGATTATTATTAATTTTGAAAAACCACATTTAATTCCTTGTCATAATATTATTTCTCATCTTGTTTATTCAGTTTCAGGATCTGATGTGGAAACCACAATAATTAATGGGAAAATTGTTATGGAAAACAGGAAAATCAAGAATATTGACGAAGATAAGTTTTTACAGGAGATGATGTTAATATAATGTGAAATTTGTTGTTCCTTTAGCTAGAGATATGTTAGAATAGAATTAGGTCGTATTAATAATTTAAAGGATAAAAACATGGACAGAATTATTGAAATAAATGAGAGAATCAAAAATATTAAAGGAGGGAAAATAATTAAAAGAGTAGTTATTGTTCTAGCTATTTTAATTTTGTTTTTAAATGCTTTTGGTACTATTGGTGCTGGTGAACGAGGAGTCTTGCTTCAATTTGGAGCAGTTAAAGACAAAATCTTTAATGAAGGTCTTTATATAAAAATCCCTTTTATTCAAAAGGTAGTCAAGATAGATGTTAAAATTCAAAAAGATGAAATACCAGCCAGCGCTTCTTCTAAAGATCTACAAATAGTTACCTCAATTATTGCCTTAAACTATCATTTAGATCCTAATGCAGTTAACAAGATTTGGCAGGAAGTAGGTAAGAATTATAATACGCGAATTATCGCTCCATCCATTCAAGAAGCAGTTAAAGCTGTGACGGCTAAGTTTACTGCCGAAGAATTAATTACTAAGAGAGAAATAATTAAAGATCAAATTAAAATCAATTTAGCTGAAAGATTATTTGAACGTAGTATTTTAGTTGATGAGTTTAATATCATTGATTTTTCTTTTTCCACTGCTTTTAACGATGCGATCGAAGCCAAGGTAACGGCCGAACAATTAAAATTAAAAGCAGAAATGGATTTAGAAAGAATTAAGATTGAAGCAAATCAGAAAGTTGCTGAAGCCCAGGGAAAAGCTCAAGCTATTCAGATTGAAGCTCAGGCCTTGCGGGTTAACGCTCAAGTAGTTGAATTGCGTTGGATAGAAAAATGGGATGGCAAGGTGCCAACTTATTGGGGAGAAGCTAGTCCATTCATTGGAATTAATAGATAAATTAATTAAAGGAGGTGAGAATTATGTATAAAAAAATTATATTCTTATCAATTATTTTTTCTTTCTTGTTTTCTTTTTCCGCTTTTGCTGAAGAGGTAACAGCAGAGAATTTAGGCGTTGAAAAGCCAGGATTTTTTTCTTGGTTTAATAATGCGGTTGACACAGTTAAAATTTGGGTTACTCGTGATCCAATCAAGAAGGCGGAATTAGAGCTTAAAAAAGCCAGCCGTCAAATAGTTAGAATCAGGGAAATGGTTGAGAAAAAATCAGATGAAGCTAATCTAGATGTCAATCTAGAAAGGGTTAATAACAGATATCAGGAAATGGTTGAAAGTATCAATCAAAGGGTTGAAAAATTTGAGGATGAGAATTCTGATTCAGAAAAGCTTAAAAGTTTTTTAAGTAAATATGATAGTCAACAGGCAAAACACCAGGTTGTTCTAGAAAAATTAGAAGAAAAAGTTCCGGAGCAAATCATGGAGAAAGTCCGAGAACAACGTCAGGAGCATTTAGAAAGATATAATCAATTAATGAATCGTCTAGAGGTTAAAGAGCAAAGAAGAGGTAATAAAGAATAAAGATGCAACCAAAGGTTTTTATTATTATTCTAAACTGGAATAATTGGCCAGACGTGGAGGAGTGTCTGGAATCGTTAAAAAACAATGACTACCCTAATTATGAGGTAGTCATTGTTGATAATGATTCAAAAGAAAAACCTCAGGCGTCTGATGGTGTTAAGGTTATTTACAATAATAAGAATCTTGGTTTTTCTGGAGGTAATAATGTAGGCATAAAATATGCCTTAAAACAAGATACTGATTATATTTTACTTTTAAATGATGATACGATTGTCACTCCTGATTTTTTAAGTAAAATGGTCAAAGCAGCAGAAAGCGACAGTAAAATTGGCATGGTTGGATCTAAGATATATTTTTATAAAGATAGAAACAAACTTTGGTTTGCCGGCGGTATTATAAACTGGTTGTATAATAAAGGTGAAATGAAAGGGTATAATGAAATAGATAAAGGACAATACGACCAGCCGGATATTCAAGAATCAAGTTATTTAACAGGTTGCTGTCTTTTAGTCAAACGGATGGTGATTGAAAAAATCGGTCTGTTGCCCGAAGAATATTTTGCTTATTACGAAGATACAGATTGGTCTTTAGCTGCTCAAAAAGCTGGTTTTAAAACTGTTTTTGTTCCAAAAGCCAGAATTTGGCATAAGGGATCAAAAAGTAGCCGAGAATTTTCAAAACCATATATATATTATCATGTCAGAAATGGTTTAATTTTTGCGTCAAAATATGCACCATGGTATATCAAGCCAATAATTCATTTAGATATTGTTTGGCGGATTATTAAACAGATTGTTAAATTAGTTTTTATTTCTCAAAAGCGGATTTGGGCAAAAGTAATTCTGCTGGGTATTAAAGATTTCTATTTTAAAAAATGGGGTAAAAATGATAATTGGTATTGATTCACATAATTTAGAAGGAAAGAGAACCGGTGTCGGTCGGGTTTTAATTAACATTCTTAGACAATGGGATAGTTTTGATTTGCCAAATAATTTAGAATTTATTCTTTATTTTAAAAATGAGATTCCTGATTTAGATTTATCTAATAGATTTGAAAAAAGATTATTAAACTCAAAAAGTAATGCTTTGTTTATTCATTGTTTTTTACCTCAAGCCGCTAAAAAAGACAAAGTTGATGTTCTTTTTTGTCCTGGTTATATTGCTCCGATTTTTTATTCCGGTAAGATAGCTTTAATCATTCATGATATTATTTATCAAGTCCATCCGGAATGGTATAACTGGCCTAGTGTTTGGGATAGGATTCTGCTTAAAAGAGTTTCAAAAATTTCAGTTAAAAAAGCTCAAGTTATTTTTACTCCTTCAGAATTTACTCGTCAGGAAGTGATTAAACATTATCAAGTTAGTTCAGATAAGGTTATAGCTACGCTTTGGTCAACCGAAAATGATTTTAAGCAAATCAATGATCAAAATAAATTAGAAGAAATCAAGAAAAAATATCAAATCAAAGATAAGTTTATTTTTTACATTGGTTTAATCTTTACCCGTCGTCATTTACCAGAAGTAATTAAGGCTTTTAAGAATATTTCAAATAAAATACCTGATTACCAGTTTTTAATTGTTGGAGCTAATCATGCTAATATTTCTGAAGAAGAATTTGATCACAAGAAGATTATCCATCAGGAATATTTACCTGGCAAAGATTTAGTTGAACTTTACAACGCTGCAGATTTAACAATTTATCTTTCTGATTATGAAGGATTTGGTTTACCGGTTTTAGAATCAATGGCCTGTGGTACTCCAGTGATTACAAGCAATAAAACATCTATTCCTGAAGTAGCTGGTCAGACCGCTATTTATATTCAAGACAATACAAATATTCAGGAAATAGAGAAGGCGATTTACAGAGGATTAAGAGATCAGCGATTGCGACAAGATCTAATTAATTCTGGATTAGCCCAAGCCAGTAAATTTTCTTGGCTAAAGTCCGCCCAAAAGATGCTTGACGCTTTGTTAAGAATTAAGTAGAATAAGATTACAATTTAATATTCCGCGGTAGCTCAGCGGTAGAGCAGTTGACTGTGAACAATAAAAACGCAGCTTCCTAGTGAAAGTTAGGTCGAACAACTCTGGGATAACGATGAAGGCTAATCTTATTTATTAAGTAGGCTAATGTCGTGGGAACTCTGATATATCAGAGGACTCCGTAGAGACTAGATACCAGAGCATCCGTTTTAAGTGGATGATGATATAGTCCACACCTTAAGGAAACTTAGGGGTAAGTGTAATCAATTGGTCGTAGGTTCGAATCCTACCCGCGGAGCCAAATTGTATGTTGTTCACTATTTAGAATTAAATAAAAAATCGCTTTTTAGGCGGTTTTTTAGTATAATAAAGATGTTGGGAGATTTAAATAAAAAACAAGAATACAAAACTATGAAAGATTACAAGGTTTTAGCGTTAGATGAAACAGGTAAGGCTAGTTTTGGTCATCTGTCAAAGAATTTTGTCTTATCTGGTTTTATTTTACCTGAAAAATTAAAACCAAAACTAAATAAATCAATTCGTAAATTAAAGAAAAAGTATTTTAATGACGAAGAAATAGTATTCCATTGTAGAGATATGTTACGAAAAAAGGGTCCATTTGCAAGCTTGCGTGTAGATCCAAGCAAAGAATTAAAATTTTGGTCTGATTTTATTATCATTTTAAATGCAAAATTTCTATCAGTAGCTTTTGTTATAGCCGATAAGAATAAGGCTAAAAAAATAGGGTGGAATGATATTGCCATATTAAGACGATCTTACAGTAAAATATTAGAGGAGTTTACAAAAAAACACTTAAGTAAAAATAATGGTAAAATTGTAGCAGAATCAGATCCCCACCAAGATAAGTATTTAATAGAAGCACATACTAGATTACAATCAATGGGTATACCTTCGGAAGGTATTACTGGTTCGGATTATAGGAATAAAATTACATCTTTAAGTTTAGTGAATAAGTTAAATCTGGATGTTGATGTTCAAATGGCAGATAACTTAGCGATAATGGCAGATATGGTTTATAAGATAAAAATTGGTATAAAGAAAAAGCCTACAAGAGTGGAGGCTATAATGAAAAGATTTATAGATAGAAAAATGATCGATAAAGATAATCCAGGAATTTTTGAGATACTTGTTTAAATTTAAACAAAAAAGCCGACCATGGCTAACCGCACATATATCGACTTCTTATGTTTCTAGTATAGCTGTTTTTAATAAAGGATGTCAATAGCGATGGGTAATGGGTGTTGTGGATAATTAAAATCGAAATACCAAGTTCTAACTTTGTTCCACCCTCGGAGCCAGATTAGATAGAGCAAACTTTTTATTTTGAGAAGACCTCTGGTCTTCTTTTTGATTGAGAGGGTTTGTTGTCCCGCTCCGCCCTTGCCCCAGCCCACCTATGTGCGGGCAATAAATCATTACTTCCTAAAATTTTGACTGAAAATATATTTTATAGTATCATTTAAATAGTACTAAATTATTT
>JAHJOV010000010.1 GCA_018820085.1 Patescibacteria group bacterium | reverse complement strand
GGATTATTATTTAATTTATTAAAATCAATATGATGTTTATGAGAATCATCTTTCTCTAAATAAACACTTTCTCTTAGATTATATTCATCAGCTAAAAGATGGGTAAAAATCCATTCATGTTTCAATTTTATCGGATTAGGATTCCAAACCATTTCATAATCGGTAATTGTAATTCTTTTTTCTCTTTTAGAAAGCTTTTTATAAAAAGGCATTAAAGAATCTTTTGGTGTTAAATTTTCAGCTACCTTATAACTCCCATCTCTTAGCATAAACTTATGATCTGGAGTACAAGTTATTTCTTCGTTATTATCAAGAATCATTTTAATTACTTGAGTATTTTTCTTAGTTTTTCTAATATTTCTGATCCGCTCAATACCAATAGAGCCATCTTTTTCAATAGTATAACAATAATTTTTATTACCTTTTTTTTCTTCTTTAACTAATTCTTTTAAACTTACATTCCGCCCGTCAGTCAGAGCAATCTTTGTATCACCTCCCAAACATCCTCCGGCGCTATCGCCCTCAACTAAATACAATTCTGATTCAGCTGGATCACGATTAGAACAATCAGATAATTTACCAGGTAAAGCTAATCCTTCTAGAATACCTTTACGAATAACTGTTTCCCGAGCTGCTTTAGCAGCCCGACGAGCTTTAGCGGCTAAAATTGATTTTTCCATGATTGCTCGAGCATCATTAGGATTCTGTTCTAAGTATTCTTCCAAAGCAGCAGCCAAAATAGCTTCTACGGCTGTCCTTGCTTCGGGATTACCCAAACGAGCCTTAGTTTGTCCTTCAAATTGTGGCTCTCTTAATTTAATACTAACTACAGCTGTTAAACCTTCTCTCACATCATCACCAGTCAATTTACCATTTCCTTTTTCCTTACCCTTTCCATTATTATCCTTTAAAAATCCATTCTTCTGGGCATAGTTATTAATAGTTCTGGTTAGAGCTGTTCGAAATCCAGTAATATGCATGCCTCCTTCACCAGTATGAATATTGTTAGCGAATCCTTCTTCATAACCTTGAATATCGTTAGTATATTGAAAAGCAACTTCAACAAAAAGTTCTTCATAATCTTTAGCAACATAGAAAATATTATCATGCTTAACATCTTGATCTCTGTTTAAATATTTAACATAAGAAACAATTCCACCATCAAAATAAAAGGTATATTTTTTATGAAGATCTCTTCTTTCGTCTTTAATAATTATCTTAATCCCCTTAGTCAAATAGGCCTGCTGACGAAGATGATTAATAACTCGACTCCATTTAAATTCAATATCTTTAAAAACACTGGCATCTGGTTCAAAAGTAATGGTTGTTCCAGATTTTTTACAAGCAACACTCTTTTTTACTTTGGTTTTAGATTTTCCTTTAGAATATTCCTGAGTGTAAAGACTACCATTACGACAAACTTCAGCTTTGACCCAAATAGATAAAGCGTTAACTACTGAAACACCAACGCCGTGCAAACCACCAGCAATCTTATATGAATCACCACCAAATTTACCACCAGCATGAAGAGTGGTCATAACGGTTTCTAAAGCAGACAACTTTGTTTGAGGATGTTTATCAACTGGAATACCTCGACCATCATCTTTGACCTTAACCTTATTACCAGGTAAAAGAGTGACTTCAATATTCTTAGCATAACCAGCCATAGCTTCATCAAGGGAATTATCAAAAACCTCCCAGATCAAATGATGAAGACCATCAATTCCAGTTGAACCAATATACATACCGGGCCGGCGACGAACCGGCTCGAGACCCTTTAAAACATAAATATCTTTGGCTTCGTAATTTGATTTAGGCATTTTGTTTTCTAACCTCCCAACCCTTTTCTTCTAGGACTTTAATAATCTCATCTTGCAACTTATTAACTTCTTTATCAGTTAAAGTTCTTTCATTTGATTGAAAAATGATATGAAAAGCCAAACTTTTTCTATCTTCTTTTTGATATATATCAAATAAATCAACATCGCGAATCAAAGAACCACCAGCTTGATTAATTACATTAAGAACCTCAACTACTTTAGTTCCCTGATCAGTTAACAAGGCGATATCTCTAATCATAGCTGGATATTTAGATGGAGCAGTATAAATCCTTTCTTCGGTAGCCAATTCAACCAGTTTAGCAAAATCAATTTCAAAAGCATCATGATTAAGCCAACCTAAAAGATCATTTCCTACTTTTATACTTGCTTTTCTATCTTCAAGATCATGATACCAGATATCACTAATACCAACCCTATTCAAAAGAGTATCAAGTACGCCTTTAAGACGGTAAAAATCACCAGGATAAAGAATACCAGCTAATTTCTTTTCCTCAACAACCTCTTTTTTATTCAAATGAAAAACCTTGCCAATTTCAAACAATTGAACATTTTCAAAATATTTCTTGTTTTCTTTAACGTTTTTAATTAAAAGAGGAATTAAACTAGCTCGAAGATATTTCAAATCTTTACTAGTTGGATTAGCTAATTCAACTGAATTTGATTCTTTATCACTCAATAAAGAATAGTTATATACCTCAGTAAATCCCAAATTAGTTAAAATATCCTTAACCTTATTCTGATAAATCAAATCTTCACTTCGTTGAGCTGGAATTAAAATAGCCGAAGGCAATTGACTAGTAATCTTTTCAAAACCATAGATTCGGCCAACTTCTTCAATTAAATCTTCTTGAATAGAAATATCTAATCTTCTAGTTGGAATATCTTTATCTAAACCTAATCTCTTTAAAATATCACTTATCTCTTTATTTGAAATTTTAATACCTAATAGATTTCTAACGTAATCATTGTCTAATTTTATTCTTTTGGGTTCAATTTTCTTAGGATAAATATCAATTCTCCCTTTTAGAACTTTTCCACTGGCAATATTTTGAATTAGATAAGCGCACATATCAACAGCTTCTTGAGTCAAATTAGGATCAAGTTCATTTTCAAATCTCCAAGAAGCATCTGTTTTTAAATTAAGTTGACGAGAAGTATTTCTAATTGATTGAAAATCAAAATTGGCTGCTTCTATGATAATCCGCTTAGTCTCTCCATCAACTCCTGGACCAATTCCTCCTTTAATCCCGGCGACACAAACCGGGTCCTTCTGATCAGCAATAACAAGGATATTCTGATCTAAATCATACTTTTCGTTATCTAAGCTAACAATCTTTTCTCCTTTTTTAGCTCGACGAACAATAATCTGTCCATTGGCTATCTTATCAGCATCAAAAGCATGCAAAGGCTGACCTGTTTCTATCATAACGTAATTAGCGATATCAACGACATTATTAATTGATTTTAAACCACAAGCTTTAAGTCGATCCTGGATCCAACTAGGAGAAGAACCAACTTTAACATCAACTATAACTCGAGCTGTATAACGAGGACAAAGCTCTGTATCTTCTACCTTTATTTTAACCTCCTTATCAGCCAATTTATTAGATTCTTTAATTTTCTCAGAATAATCAATAACTTTAAATGGGATCTTTAATAAAACTGCGATTTCTCGAGCCACTCCCTGATGACTCAAACAATCATGAGCCCGATTAGGCAAAACATCCACATCTAAAACCCAATCGTTACCTTGTTTCTCAATCACTTTTACTTCAAAAGAATGAAAAGTCAGCAAATCAGCCAGTTTGTTTGGTTCTGGAAGTTTATGCCCGACCCCGCCTTTGCCAAGGCTATGGCGGGCAAGTAAATCTTGTAACCAATTATATGATACTTTCATGATTTATTTTTATTGTTTCATCCCCAATCCAGTGTCATTATCGGGCTTGACCCGATAATCCAAGATTAATTAATCTCCGCTGGATTCCCGCTTTCGCGGGAATGACAAGGGAGTGTCTTAGAATTGTTTCAAAAACCTTAAATCACTATTGAAAAATAATCTAATATCGTCTATTTGATACTTAATCATAGCTAATCTTTCTATCCCAGCTCCGAAAGCAAAACCCTGCCAATCTTTTAGATTATAACCAACCGCCTTAAAAACATTAGGATGAACCATACCAGCACCCATAATCTCCAACCAATCATTCCCTTTTCTTTTTACATCAACTTCAAAACCAGGCTCGACAAATGGGAAATAACTGGGCCGCAAACGAGTTTGAATATCAGAAGAACTAAAAAATCTTTTGAAAAACTCTTCAACAATAGCTTTAAAATTAGCGGTTGAAATATCTTCTCCGACCATCAATCCTTCAAATTGATGAAACTGAAAATCATGAGTTGAGTCAGTTGCATCACGACGGAAACAACGACCCGGGACAATAATACGCAAAGGAGGATTATTCTTCTCCATATAGCGCACTTGCATAGGAGAAGTCTGAGCCCTTAAAAGTAAATCAAAATCTTTTAACCAAAAGGTATCCCATACATCTCGAGCTGGATGATCCTTGGGAATGTTTAAAGCATCAAAATGATAGTGAGCTGTTTCTACTTCTGGACCATCAAGGATAGAAAATCCCATAGACTGGAAAATTTCCTCTACTTCTCTCTGAACTAAGGTAATTGGATGAAGATGACCACGAGGGACTTTAAGACCCGGGATTGTTACGTCAATTTGTTCTTTGTCTGGTAGCTGGGAGCTGATAGTTTGTAGTTTGCTCTTTTTTGCGTTAATAACTTCTTCTATTTCTTTTTTAACTTGATTAGCCAACTTCCCTGTTTTTATTCTTTCCTTTTCCGGCATATCCTTTATAGAACGTAAAACCTTAGTTAACTCCCCTTTGCGACCTAAATAAGCTCGATATATTTCATCGATTGTCTTTAGATTATTAGCATCTTTGATCTTATTTAGAATATCCTGTTTTAATTTGTTTAGAAATTGTGTCATTAAAAATTATTTAGAAATTAGAAATTAGAAATTAGAAATTTCTCCGTGATAGCCACCATTCGGCTAAACCAATAATAGCCACTAAAACTATTAAATACCACCAAACCAATATTCTTTGACTTTGTAAAATTAAAGTTACAACTAGAATAAAAGATAAAAGTATTCCCTGACGAAAAGAAATCTCCAGATTACGAATAGCCTGTTTAATCGGTAAAGGAGCTTTTCTTCTTCGAGAAATTCGTCTAATAAAGAAACCGATTAAAGTCAAAATCCCAGTTGAACCGATTAATAAGCTTAAATAAAAAAGGATAAAAACTAACAATTCAGAAGAACTAGGATTAAAATAAACAAAAATAGCTGCTAGACATCCTCCAGCAAGTATTACGACAAAAACTAATCCCGCTAAGTAAACCGGTAAATTCATATTCTATCTTTATTTTACTATATTCCACTCTCTAAAGCAAGCCTCAAACACTAAGCAGTATAAGGTCCGCGTTGATAAGGTCGGACTTAATTCTGAAGTTGCCACATTCCTTAGAGGTCAGACCTTTACTGAAGGTCTGACCTCATATTCTGATAAGGTTAAATCTTAGAGGTTCGGCAAAATAAGGTCCGACCTCGGGTTAAATTGAACCTTGCCATACCTTAAATTATAAGATATACTGCTTTTGCGGGGTAGAGAAGTAGTATCTCATGAGGCCCATAAATTGTTTGTGGCCTAGAGTGGTAACACTCTATGGAAAATTCCCGAAATTGCCGGAAAGCCGCCAGAGTTTTTCTCTCGGTAACCAGCAGCCAAGCTCCGACGTAAAATCGGAGAAGGTTCAGAGACTATAATGGGAACTTCCTAAATTAGGAAGATGGGATAGTCCAATCCATTTAGAAACAAATGGCTAATATAAGTGAACCTCAAGACCCGGGTGCAATTCCCGGTCCCGCAACAAGGTTATAATAGATAGTCCGCCTACGCGCTTTGCGCTTCGGCAGGACGCTAGAATTATTCACAAAATTAAAATTTTGAATAATTTTGCGGCGGCGTAGCTCAGTTGGTTAGAGCAATCGAATCATAATCGATTTGTCGGGGGTTCAAATCCCTCCGCCGCTACCAAAATTGAATATAAATATTATGGGGGCGTAGCTCAATTGGTTAGAGTGCTACCCTGTCACGGTAGAAGTTGCCGGTTCGAGTCCGGTCGTCCCCGCCACGTAAGAAATTGCTTTACAATTTCAACGTGGCTGTCACGTTTAAATTTTTACAAAATTTATTACGTGACGCCATAAAAAAGCATTTGTCCATATTTGTAGATATTTGATAAAAAAGACAGTTTATTCAAGCTGTCTTTTTATCTAAAATATAATATTAAATCTATTTCGTTATCTCTATCGCCTTTCCCTCTATTAAGGCTCTACTGATTTTTTTATAGGCAGAAGATAAAATTCTCTGGAATGTACTTTGTGATGTTTTCATTAATTTAGCACATTCAACTTGATCTAAATCCTTTATATTCTTCAATCGCAAAGCTTCTACTTCTTCAGTAGTTAATTTAATCACCTTCAAATCACTCATGGGAACACCCTGGGGTTTAAAATATGTTACATCAGGGTTGAATCTAATTTTTCGACAAAGTCTTGGTCTTGGCATATGTTTAATTTTAATATATTATAGTTATGAGGAGAGGCCTCCTTTCGGAGGCCTCCTTCTATTTCTGATTCTTTAAGGATGATAATTCTTTTTCAACTTCCTTTAACTCATTTTTTAATATATCCTTTTCTTCTCTTAAAGCAACTGTTTCATCTTGTTTTGTCCAACGTCTAAATCCGTATCCTCTACATCCTCTACTAAACCCTTGTCTTGATCCTAAACCGCAGGAACCTAAACCACGACCAGCGCCAGCACCCATTCCCAAAGGACCAGTTCCGTCATATCTTGGCATAATTTTTTGAATAACAAATTATTAGTTCATTACTCTAATTAATTACTTTAAAACGATAGCCCGACCTTTATAACAACTATCTGTTATGAGTATATACCCATAACAATCTTGCGTCAAGTGTTTTTATCCACAATTAAATAATATTGACTGACCTTGAAATATATAATATATCTCTCTAACTAAATCAGAAAAAGTTTTCCTAGTGTCTTGGTTGATAAAAAATAGCTCGTTTGAGTTGTTTTTTTTATTTTGTGTGGTAAAATTAAAATATGGACGAAAAACAAATAAAAAGATTAAATGAGATTTTTAAAGATTTTCCAAAAGTAAAATTGGTCTATTTTTTCGGTTCTCGAGCCGAAAATAATGCCAGTCCTCTAAGTGACTATGATTTTGCTATCTACTTAGACGAAAAAGACAAAAAGAAGATGTTTGAGATAAAAATAAAAGTTCAAAATAAAATTGTTGATATATTAAAAACCGATAAAGTTGATGTTGTGATTTTAAATACAACTCAAAGCCCAGATTTAAAATATGATGTAATTAAAAATGGCCAATTAATTTTTGAAAAAGAACCGTTTAAATTAACAGTTGAACCTAAAATACTTAACGAATACTTTGATTTCAATTTAATGCTTTTAAAACACGGCTTAACTAAATAATATGACCAATTCAAAAACAATTGAAAATAAAATAAGCTTGGTTAAAAAATATATCAAGATCCTTGATAATTATAAAAAATACTCAAAAGATGAAATTCAGGATGATCAAACTATAAAAGGAGCTGTTGAGAGATATCTTTATCTATCAAGTCAAGCAACCATAGACCTAGCTGAAGCTATTATTTCTTATAAAGGATTCCGCAAACCAACTAGTATGTCTGAATCCTTTTCTATTTTAAACGAAGAAAAAATCATCCCATTAGAATTAACTAACAAAATGATTGGTATGGTTGGATTTAGAAATGTAGTTACTCATGACTACGATAAAATAAACTACGATATTGTTTATGATGTTTTGCAGAATAAATTAGAAGACATTGAGAAATTTCTAAAAATAATCGCTAAAATTATTTAAAGTTTTCCTAGTGTCCCTGCCTACCGGCAGACAGGCCGAGTAACCCCGCTAAAAAGAAAAGTCCAGCTAAAACTGGACTTTTTAATGTACAATTCTTTGTTCTCTAGATCGCTTCTAGATTTTTGAAGGCCTTTTGATAAATTTCAATCATCCTTCGGGCTTCATGTTCTTTAAGCTGAAAATTAGGTTCATGAACTAAGCGGTTACGCAATTTGTGAGCCTGCCAAACTTCGTCAAGATTAAACAATTGATTTTGAGTAATTTGCTTTAATCGCTCACCCATATCTTCTCCTTGATAGCCATTTCTCTTAAGTAAATCATCAAAAATTTTATCTGCCTCTATGACTGCCTGTTTATAGCTATCTTCATTATTACTATTCAACTTGTCCATAACTGGCTGCCAACCCTCAAGAGAAACTTTTCGCGGCTCATCTGCTTGAACAGTGCTTTCTATCAACATCTCTAAGTACTTTTTAATATCTTTTCTAATTAGAAAAATTAGATAAATAATAATTATAATCAAACCAACTGAAAGAAATCCAGAAATAATCTTAAACGGCAAAACAGCCTGATTAAATCCTTCCATAGAAAAAGACTTGTTATTAAACCAATCTATTAGATTATAAAATACTGTTCTCATATAGTTTTGCTATTTTAAGTATTTTCTCGTCATCAAATTGCTGGCCAATGATTTGAAGACCAACTGGCAACTTGCCTATTTTACCAATTGGTATAGAAACACCAGGTAACCCAGCTAAATTAAGAGAAGCTGTATAAATATCAGATAAATACATAGAAACAGGATCAGTTGCTTTCTCCCCTATCTTAAAAGCAGGGGTTGGCGCAGTTGGAGTCATTAAAACATCAACTTTTTCAAAAACCTTATCAAAATCTTGTTTAATTAAGGTTCTTATTTTTTGAGCTTTAAGATAATAAGCATCGTAGTAACCAGACGATAAAACATAAGTACCAATCATAATCCTTCTTCTAACTTCATGACCAAATCCTTTTTGTTTTGTTTTAAGGTATCCTTCTAAAAGATCTTTGCCTTTTTCCGAAAGCCCATATTTGATACCATCGTAACGGGAAAGATTAGTTGAAGCCTCAGCTGGCTGGATAATGTAATAACAAGCCAGAGCATATTCGGCATGAGGTAAACTCACCTCTATTATTTTAGCACCCATTTCTTCATATTGCCCAATTGCTTTTCTAACTATCTTTTCTACTTGAGGATTAATCCCTTCAATAAAATATTCTTTAGGGACTCCTATTTGTAAATTTCGAATTTCGAATTTCGAATTTCGAATTTCATCATCAGTATTTACACTTGTAGCGTCTTTTTCGTCCTTACCTTTAATTGCATTAAAAACAATTTCAATATCTTCAGATGTTTTAGCTAAAATACCAATTGTGTCTAAAGAAGAAGCAAAAGCAATCAGACCATAACGAGAAATCCGGCCATAAGTTGGTTTTAAACCAACTATTCCACAAAAAGAAGCTGGCTGACGACTTGAGCCTCCCGTATCAGAGCCTAAAGCATAAATAGCCTGATTATCAGCCACAGCGGCGGCCGAGCCACTAGAACTGCCACCAGTTACTCTTTCTAAATCATGAGGATTCTTAGTTGAGCCAAAAGCAGAATTCTCGCCTGAAGCTCCCATACCAAATTCATCTTGATTAGTTTTACCAACAATAACAGCTCCGGCTTTTTTTAATTTTTTAATAGCCGTCGCATCATAGGGAGCGATGTAATTGTCTAAAATCTTTGAACCAGCTGTCGCTCTAATTCCATCAACCAAAATAATGTCTTTAATGGCTACTGGAATGCCCTCTAAGACACCGATTTCCTCTTTATTAGTTATCCTTTTATCAACTCGTCTGGCCTGACTTAGGGCTAATTCGTCAGTTATAGTTAAATAGGCGTTAATTTCTGGATTACGTTTTCTGATTCTATTCAAAACTGATTCTGTTAATTCAACAGCTGAAAATTCTTTTTTCTTTAAGCCTTGATGAGCTTGCTTGATTGTAAGTTTATTCAAATCCATCTTATAAAATAGCTTTCACTTTAACGTGTCTATTTTCAACTTCTGGAACTAGATTTAATAACTTATCTGTTTCTTTTTTTGTTTTTTTCTTACCCTTGTCCTCTCGGGTAATATTTTCTAAACCAGTTACTTGAGCTGTTGGTTCAATCTTATCTATTTTAATCTCATTCAACTTATCAACAAAACTCAAAATAGCCGAAAGCTCTTCGGTGAATTTTTTCTTTTCTTGCTCGCTTAGCCCTAATCGGGCTAACTTGGCAATATGTTCAACTTCTTTTTTTGTAATAGCCATTTATTTTACTTTACTCAAAAATTCCTTCTCATTTATTATCTTAACTCCTAATTTCTTACCCCTTTCATATTTAGATCCAGGATTCTTACCAGCAACAATAAAACTAGTTTGTTTAGAAACTGAACTAGAAACACCGCCTCCCAACATTCTGATTTTGGTCTTGGCTTGTTCTCGAGTAAGCTTATTTAACTCCCCTGTTAAAACAAAAGTTAAACCAGTTAATTTCTTTTCAAAAATTTTAACCTTCTCTATAACAACTCCATCTTTTAATAGTTTATTTATTAATACCTGATTCCTCTTACTATTAAACCATTCTACGATACTCTTAGCAACTACTTGGCCAATATCTTCAACTTTAGATAACTCGGCTAAACTAATTTTGCTTATCTTTTTTAAATTGCCAAAGTACTGCGCCAAGGTAATGGCCGTTTCCTCGCCGACATGTCGAATACCTAAAGCAAAGATAAATTTAGCTAAAGAAATCTTTTTACTCTGTTCAATTGATTTAATTAAATTTTCAGATGCTTTTTGAGCAAAACGTTCTAAAGGAATTAAATCCCCATAACTCAAAGAAAACAAATCAGCTGAGTTAGAAATTAGACCTTCATCCATTAATTGATTAACAATTTGAGGACCGAGACCATCAATATTAAAAGCCTTTTTAGAAACAAAATGAATAATTCTCTGACGCTGAATAGAACCACATTTTTTATTAGCGCAGCGATGAACTACTTCGCCAACTGGCCTGATTACAAGACCTCCGCAAACAGGACATTTAATCGGCATTTGAAATTTCTTTTCTTGCCCAGTTCTTAAATTTTCAATTACTTTAACGACATCAGGGATAACATCGCCAGCCCGTTGGATAATAACAGTATCACCAATTCGGACATCCAATCGCTTAATTTCGTCTTCGTTATGTAAAGTCGCCCGGGTGATTAAAATTCCACCTAAACGGACTGGTTTTAAATGAGCAACTGGTGTTAGAGCGCCAGTCCGACCAATTTGAACCACAATATCTTCAACTACTGTAGTTGTTTCCTTAGCTGAAAACTTAAAAGCAATTGCTCCCCGAGGCGCCTTGCCAACAACACCTAATTTATTAAAAATATTATTATCATTAACATTAACCACAATCCCATCAATTTGATAAGATAATTTTTTTCTAATTTTACTAATTTTATCTCTAAATTTACTAAGCCCTTCTAAATTATTACTAAATTGATCTTGAGTTGTTTTAAATCCCAAGGCCTTAAGAATCTGATGTTTCTCTTGGTGGGTTTTTTGTCCTAAATCAGTGACTAAATCATAGGCTAAGAAATCTAATTGACGAGAAGCAGCAATTTTAGGATCAAGCTGACGAATACTCCCGGCCGCTGTATTACGAGGATTAGCGTAAAGAGGAAGTTTATTCTTAGCTCTCTCTTTATTAACTTCTTCAAAAGCATTTTCGGACATATAAACCTCACCCCGAATCTCTATTCTTCCCTCTTTAATTAATTGCTTTACTTTTTTTTCAATTAAACTTGGTAATTTCTGATGAACTTCCAATCTTAAAGGTAAAGAATTAATTGTCTTAAGATTCTGAGTTACATCCTCTCCTGTTTGACCATCGCCCCGAGTCGCTCCTTGAACCAAAACTCCATTTTCATAAATTAAAGCAATGGCAAAACCATCAACTTTTAACTCAGCAAAATAATCTAATTTTTCTAAAGGAACTAATTTTTGAATTCTTTCTTGCCATGACTTAAGTTCTTCATAATAAAAAACATCCTCTAAAGAAAGCATTCTCTTCTGATGCTTAACTTTAATAAATTTATCTAAAGCATTTCCACTAATTCTTTGAGTTGGTGAATCAGGTCTAATTAAATCAGGATATTTTTGTTCTAGTTCAAAAAGTTCATGTATTAAAGAATCCCAAGTAGCATCATTAACTTCAGGATTATCTAAAACATAATACTTATAACTATAATGATTAATTACATTCCTAAGCTTAATTATTCTCTTCTTAGCTGCTTGTTTATCCATATATAGTTAGTATAGCGCTTAAATTAGTCTCTTTCAAGAACATTCTAGAGGTCCGTAATAAAGTTGCCAAGAAAGCTAATAGTGATATACTAATTAAAGAGATCTATTCTTAAATGATAAGGTCGGACATAATTAAGTAGTAACTTTTAGTAAAAAGTTATTTTAATAAAGGTTCCGCTTAATAGGTCCGACCTTAATTCTGAAGTCATGATGTTTTTCTGAAGGTCCGACCTGAAAAGCGTAACCTTCCCTGCTGGTAAGGTCACTACTTTTCTATGTCGGACCTTGAAAAACCTTTTAAGGCTAGACCTCTAAATTTATCAATGAAGTTTACGCATTTACATGTTCACTCTCATTATTCTCTTTTAGATGGTCTGGCTAAAATCGGACAGATTTTAGATACCTGTCAAGAATTAAAAATGTCTTCAATTGCTTTAACCGATCATGGCTCTATGTATGGCTTAGTTGAGTTCTATCGCGAAGCTAAAAAAAGAGGCATGAAAGCAATCTTAGGTTCTGAAGCTTATATCACTCCTTACAGTATGCATCAAAAAAGACCTAATATTGACATCAAACGTCATCACTTAATTCTTCTAGTCAAAAACGCAGAAGGTTATCGTAATTTAGTTAAATTAACCACTCGAGCCTATTTAGATGGCTTTTACTACAAGCCACGTATTGATAAAGAACTATTGAAAAAACATAGTGCTGGTTTAATTGGTCTATCAGCTTGTTTGGCTGGAGAGATTCCTCAAGCCATTATTAAAGGGAAACCAGAAGAAGCCGAAAAATTAGCCTTAGAATACCAGAAAATTTTTGGTGTTGGAAATTTTTATTTAGAAATCCAACATCATCCTGGCTTAAACGAACAAGAAAAAATTAATCAAGTTATTATTGAAATTGCTAAGAAAAATAATATTCCTTTAGTAGCTACTAATGATGTTCATTATGTTAAAGCAGAAGATGCTGAAGCTCAAGATGTTTTAATGAGTATTCAAACAGATAAAAAAGTTAGTGACCGAGATCGAATTACTATGAAAGCAGATGATTTTTCCTTACGATCAACCGAACAAATGACTAAGGACTTCAAAAATATACCTGAAGTAATTGAAAATACTCAAAAAATAGTAGAAAAATGTAACTTTGAATTTGAGTTAGACAAAATTCACCTCCCTCACTTTGAGGTCCCTAATGGAAAAAACCCAGAAGAATACCTCAATGAACTATGTCAAAAAGGATTAAAAAAAAGAAAATTTGCTGAACCACATAAAGAAGTTTTAAAACGACTTAATTATGAATTGAGCGTTATCAAAGAAACTGGCTTTGCTTCTTATTTTTTAATCGTTGCTGATTTTGTTAACTGGGCCAAAGAAAATGGAATTGTCTGTGGTCCTGGCCGCGGTTCATCTCCAGGATCAATCATTTCCTATCTTCTTAATATCACTGATGTCGATCCTTTAAAATATGATTTACTTTTTGAAAGATTCTTAAATCCAGCCAGAATCTCCATGCCTGATATTGATTTAGACTTTGCTGATGACAGACGCGATGAAGTAATTGAATATGTTTCTAAAAAATATGGTTATGATCACGTCGCTCAAATTATTACATTTGGAACAATGGCTGCCCGAGCTGCTATTCGAGATGTTGGCCGAGCTATGGATTACCCATATAATTTTTGTGATCAAATAGCTAAGATGGTCCCTTTTGGCTCTAATTTAGAAAAAGCTATTCATCAATCACCAGAATTACATCAAAACTATGAATCAGATGAAAATACTAAACAATTAATTGACATGGCTATGCAATTAGAAGGAGTAGCCCGTCACGCCTCAACTCATGCTTGCGGAGTCGTTATCACTAAAGACCCTCTTGACCAGATTGTTCCAACTCAACACCCAACTCAAAACGATGAAAATATTATTTCTCAATACGAAATGCATGCTATTGAAGATTTAGGTCTTTTAAAAATGGACTTCTTAGGATTGAAAACCCTAACTATCATCCAAAATACACTTAATCAAATTAAAAGATTGTTCCAAAAAAAGATTGATTTAGCGACCCTTCCTTTAGATGACAAAAAAACATTTAAACTCTTTCAAGAAGCAAACACTACTGCTATTTTTCAATTAGAATCAAATGGAATGAAAAAAAATCTTAAAGACCTTAAACCAACCAAATTTGAAGATATTATCGCTATGGTTGCTCTTTATCGTCCTGGTCCCATAGAATTTATTCCAGAATTCATTGCTCGAAAACATGGTCTTAAAGAAGTTGAATATCTTCATCCTAAATTAAAACCAATTTTAGAAAATACCTACGGTGTTATGGTCTACCAAGAACAATTAATGCGAATTGCTCGAGATTTAGCTGGTTTCACCTTATCTGAGGCAGATATCCTACGTAAAGCAGTTGGGAAAAAAATTAGAAAACTTCTAGATGAACAAAAAGAAAGAATGATTCAAGGAATGATTAAAAACGAAATCAGTCCTAAAATTGCTAAAAGAATTTGGCAAACAGTTGAACCTTTTGCCCAATATGGATTCAACAAGGCTCATGCTACTTGCTATGCTTTAATTGGATACTGGACGGCCTATCTTAAAACTCATTATTCAGTTGAATTCATGGCTGCCTCAATGACATCTGATCAAGGCGATATTGAAAGAACCGCCTTCTTGATTAATGAATGTAAAAGGATGAATATTCAGGTTCTGCCACCCAACATCAACGAAAGTAACCAAAATTTCAGTAAAGCTAGTGGAAAAGCTATTCATTTTGGTCTTAATGCTATTAAAAATGTTGGGCATAATGTAGTTAAAGCTATTGTTGAAGAAAGAGAGAAAAATGGTAATTTCAAATCAATAGCTGACTTCGTTGAAAGAGTTAATTCCAAGGATCTTAATAAGAAGAGTTTAGAAAGTTTAATCAAATGCGGAGCTTTAGATGATCTTAATGAAAGAAATCAACTCTTATTTGGCGTTGAACAAATGCTTAATTTAGCCAGAGAAACTCAAAAAGCTAGACAAAATGGCCAAACCAGCTTATTCGGCGGAGAATCAGATGTTGCTATGCCATCAATTAAATTACCCGAAGTTGAACCAGTTAGTAAAAAAGAACGTCTTAGTTGGGAAAGAGAACTACTTGGCCTTTATATTTCCGAACATCCACTTCAAAAATATCAAAAACAATTAGCCCGAACGGCTTACCCTTGTCAGGGATTGTCTAAAAAACAAGTTGGTCATCGAGTTCATGTAGGTGGTATAATTAACAAAATTCAAAAAATTAACACCCGAACTGGTCAACCAATGCTTTTTGTTGAAATAGAAGATATGACTGGCCGAATAGAGGTCTTAGTTTTCCCATCTGTTTTAGAACAAACATCTACTATTTGGCAGGAAGAAAAAATTGTTTTAGTCAGTGGTCGCTTAAGTGACCGTGACGAAAACTTGAAAATCCTTTGTGATAATGTTAAAGTATTAGAATAATATGGATATTCTTAGACATTCAACTGCCCATTGCATGGCTATGGCCGTTCAAAAACTCTTTAAAGGAGTTAAATTTGCTATTGGCCCAAATATTGAAAATGGCTTTTACTACGATTTTGCTTTGCCCGCCAAAGCTTCAGCGAAGGCGGGACGGGACCGCTCTTTCTCTCCAGAAGATTTACCTAAAATTGAGAAGAAAATGAAAGAATTGATTAAAAAAGATCTGCAATTCAAAAAAAGAGAAGTCTCTCTAATTGAAGCCAAGAAAATATTTAAAAACCAACCTTACAAATTAGAGCTAATCAAAGACCTACAAAAAGAAAAAATTAAAAAAGTAACTGTTTATACCCTAGGTGACTTCATTGATCTTTGTAAAGGCCCTCATATTAAAACGACTAAAGAAATTAAATTTGATGCTTTTAAATTAACTTCACTAGCAGGCGCCTACTGGAAAGGAAGCGAAGACAACAAAATGCTTCAAAGAATCTATGGAACTGTTTTTAAAACCAAAAAAGAATTAGACACTTATCTTAAACAGCAAAAAGAAGCCGAAAAAAGAGATCATCGAACTCTTGGCCAGCGCCTGGAATTGTTTATGCTTGACGATGAAGTTGGACAAGGACTCCCCCTTTGGTTACCTAAAGGTGCTTTTGTTCGTCATAAAATAATGGAGTTTGCTTTAAATACTTACCTTGAAAAAGGATACGAATTAGTCAGTACTCCTCATATCGCCAGCGAATCACTTTGGAAGCATTCTGGTCACTTAGAGTTCTATAAAGAAGGGATGTATGATTCTTTTGGTATTGAAGATGAACAATATCGACTCAAGCCAATGAATTGTCCTTTGCAAGTTAAGATGTATAACTCTCGACCAAGAAGTTACCGAGAACTACCTCTTCGTTGGACTGAAATGGGTACTGTTTATCGTTATGAAAAAAGTGGCACCCTTCATGGATTAACCAGAGTTCGTGGCTTCACTCAAGATGACGCCCATATTATCTGTTCTCCAGATCAACTTCATAAAGAATTAACTGAGGCCTTAAAATTAACTCTTTACATACTTGAAACCTTTGGTTTTAAAGATTTTGAAATGAATCTTTCTATTAGAGATCCTAAAAATAAGAAGAAGTTTATTGGTGGTGATCAAGGATGGAAACAAGCAGAAGGTGCTCTTAAAAAGGCGATGGCTAGTGTTGGTTATAAGAAATATGTTCTTGATGTAGGCGGAGCTGTCTTCTACGGACCTAAAATTGATGTTAAAGTAGCTGATTCATTAGGCCGACAATGGCAACTTTCAACGATTCAATTTGATTTTAACCTACCTGGAAGATTTAAAATGAAATATACAGATAAGGATGGTCTAAATAAGGAACCATTTATGATTCATCGAGCCATACTCGGCTCTTTAGAACGCTTTATGGGTGTCTATATTGAACATGTTGGTGGGGCTTTCCCTGTTTGGTTATCACCTGTTCAAGCCCAAATCATTCCAGTTGGGCAGAAGTTTAATAAATACGGGGAAAAGATAAAAAAACAACTCCAAGAAAATAATATCAGAGTTGAATTAAACGATAATGACGAAACTTTAGGTAAAAAGATCAGAAACGGTCAGATACAAAAGATTCCTTATCTTTTAATCGTTGGTGAAAAAGAAGAGAAAGTAGATTCAATTGCCGTCCGCGATAGAACCAAAGGAGATCTCGGCCTTATGAAAATCAACAAATTCATTGAAAAAATTAAAAAGGAGATAGAGGAGAAAAAATAATGACAGTC
The DNA here is from genome assembly GCA_018820085.1 of Patescibacteria group bacterium. Lineage (GTDB taxonomy): Bacteria > Patescibacteriota > Minisyncoccia > Portnoybacterales > UBA2143 > JAHJOV01. Next base: position 66,625 of record JAHJOV010000010.1, on the reverse strand, counting down.
TAGAGGTCGTACATTATTTTGTCCGTACCTCAGCAGAGGTCCGGCAAAATAAGGTCCGACCTCGGGTTGCGTGACTTCAGAATTAAGGTCAGACCTAAAAAGCGGAACCTTTAGTAAAAGGTTCCTACTTTTTGAGGTCGGACCTTACTAGATCACTCTGTCAGCACTCTTGGTCCCTTTGCGGTTACGGCGACAGTATGCTCAAAGTGAGCTGAAATGCTTCCATCCGCTGTTTGATAAACAAAGCCATCAGGGCCTTTTTTTATTTTCGGCTGACCAATGACAACCATTGGCTCAATAGCTAAAACCATACCTAGTTTTAGCAACTCTCCCTTATGACGCTGACCAAAATTAGGGATATCTGGCTTTTCGTGAAGTTGTTTGCCAATTCCATGACCACAAAGATCACGAACAACATGAAAATCCTGATTCTCAACATATCCCTGAATAGCATGACCAATATCGCCAATAGTTTTCCCTGATTTAGTTCGAGCGATAGCCCTTTTAAGGGATTTTTTAGTTACTCTAATTAAACGACCAATCTCTGGATCAACTGTACCTACAGGAACAGTCACAGCCATATCACTATTAAATCCATTATAAACAATACCTAAATCTAAGCTTAAGATATCTCCATCTAATAATCGCCTATCAGAAGGAACTCCATGAACAATCTGTTCATTTACTGAAGTACATAAAGCAGCCGGAAAACTACGATAATTCTTGAAAGCTGATTCAGCGCCATAATTTAAAATAAGCTCGGAAGCGAGCCTATCTAGTTCTTGGGTAGTCAAACCCGGACTAACTTTATCTTTCAATTCTCTCATAATCTTAGCTAGAATCTGACCACCTTGAGCCATTATTTCAATTTCTTCTAAAGTCTTTATAGAAATCATTGAATTGTTTTTTTAATCTCATCATAAACATCTTTAATTGATTTATAACCATCAACCTTAATTAGCCGGCCCTGCTTCTTGTAATAGTTAATAGCTGGCTGAACATCTTTTTTGAAATAAGCCAAACGTTCTTCAATCGCCTCGGGCTTATCATCGTTTCGATGACGCTTAATTAATCGATCAAAAGCCTCTTGTTCAGGAATATCAAGTAAAATTACTTTAATATCTTTCCAGCCATACCACTTAAACACATGATCCATTAACTCTGCTTCTAAAAGAGCCCGGGGACTACCATCAATAATGAGGCCATTTTTGTTTATTTTCTCTCTCATTTCCTCTACTTTCTCTGCCCAAACCCTAAACATTATTGGAGTTGGAACTAATTCTCCTTGATCTAGAACTTCTTTTAATTTTTTCCCAGTAAAATCTTCTTGAGTAATTCTTTCTCTTAATAAGGCGCCACTCCCTAAATATTCAAAACCAAAGTTTTTAATTAAAAGATTAGCTTGAGTCCCTTTACCACAACCAGAACGGCCAAAAAGAATAACTATTTGTGATTTTGACATGTTAGAATCCTTCGTAATCTCTCATTGTTAATTGAGAGTTAATTTGTCGCATAGTTTCTAAAACAACAGAAACAACAATTAAAAGAGCCGTCCCACCAATAGCAAAGCCAAAAGCAGTGATCCCAGTTGCTCCTTGAATAATAGAAGGTAAAACAGCTATCGTTCCTAAAAAGATAGCGCCAAAAAGCAAAACCCGATTAAGAATAAAATATAGAAAATCAGAGGTTGGAGTCCCTGGACGAATACCCGGAATAAATCCTCCACTCTTCTGTAAATTAGTAGCTATATTTTTAGGATCAAAAGTAACAGCTGTATAGAAATATGTGAATAAGATAACTAAAAGAAAATAGGCAGATCCATAAAACCAAGGATTTATAAAAAGACGACCAACCATCTGAGCAATACTAGCTAACCAACCAATACTTGAAGTACCTAAAAAGTTAGCAGCCATTCCTGGGAAAAGCATAATTGATAAAGCAAAAATAATTGGAATAACTCCAGCCGGATTAACACTTAAAGGCAAATATGTAGAGACACCGCCATAAACCCTATTACCACGAATTCTTTTAGCATAAGAAACAGGAACATTACGCCGACCTTCAGTAATAACAACAACACTAGCTGTAATAACTAAAGCTAGAATTAAGAAGGCAATATAAGATGGAATCTGAGCTGGAGTATAAGTAACAGCTAATTCTCTAATAGAAAGTGGAACGCTAGAAACAATACCGCCAAAAATTAATAAAGAAACTCCATTACCAATTCCTTTTTCAGATATCATTTCACCCAACCACATCAAAAATATGGAACCGGCTGTAACAATCGTAATAGAAGCAAACCATTGAAAGCTAGACAAAGAATCAATAACCCCCTGTCGACTTAAAAGAGTTAACATAGCGTAACCTTGAAGAACAGCTAAAGGAACGGTTAAAATTCGTCCATATTGATTAAACTTTTTCTTTCCTTTCTCTCCTTCTTCCTTGTACAACGCTTCTAATTGAGGAAAAATCATAGTTAAAAGCTGCATAATAATTGTTCCAGTAATATATGGACCTAAGCCAAGCATAATAATTGACAAATTACTCATAGCTCCGCCAGTGAAAATATTAAGTAAACCAAATAATTGATTACTGCCAAAGAACTGACTTAAACGTTCAGTATCAATTCCTGGTACAGGAATATTAGCTGCAATTCTAAAAATAACTAAAATCATCAAAACAAAGAATATCTTCTTGCGGAGATCTTTAATCTTAAAAATTTGAATAACTTTTTCTAACCATTTCATATTAATCTTTTCCTTGAAGTTTTTTAGTTAATCGAACCCCTTTAAACTTTAAACCTTTTGTAAATTTACTGCCTCCAATAATTTTAATCTTTTTAGGAATACTCTTTCTTATTCTACCAATTAAACCCTTTTCTAACAAACTCTTTGGAGAAACAACTTCTCCTTCTTTAAACTTCTTTTCAATGTCTTTCAAATCAATAGTAATTGACTGAGCTGTAAGAATTGATGATTTAACTCCTCTTTTAACTTTAGTCTCTTTATGCCGACCAGTAGTTCCTCTTTGTTTAGGTATTCTTTTAGTCATTGATGTATCGCCACCAGCAAAATCAACCCGAGGCTTTTTACCAGCCCGAGATTTTTGCCCTTTCATCCCTTTACCTGAATAAGTACCACTTTTACCTCCACGACCGACTCGTTTACGTAATTTCTTAGGATGCTTAAGTTTTAATTGATGTAACTGCATAAATCTGGTTTAGAGGTCCGACCTCATTTTGCCGAACCTTCAGTAAAGGTTCGGACAAAATGAGGTCGGACCTCGAATTATCGACTCTTCAAATCCTGTAATGCTTTAATTGTAGCGCGTGCATTATTAAGTTTATTCTTGGTTTTACCTAAAATCTTTCCAGAAAGGTTTTCAATTCCAGCCAGATAACAAACAGCTCGAACCGCTCCCCCAGCAACAATACCTCTACCTTTAGCGCCTGGTTTAAGCAAAACCCTAGCTGTACCAAACTTAGCTTCTACTTGATGAGGAATAGTTCCATTAACAATTTTGACCTTAATTAAATGCTTTTTAGCATCACTAACTGCTTTTTCAACAGCAATACTAACATCAGATCCTTTAGCTACCCCAACACCAACCTTGCCATTTTTGTTACCGATAACTATGGTTACTCTAAATCTAAATCGACGGCCTCCAGCCATAACTCGAACAACTCGAGCAACATCTAATAATTTCTGATCATACTCTTTTTCTCGTTCTGGCTCTCTATTATTCTTTTGTTGAAAATTTTTATTATCCATAATTAAAATTTAAGTCCTGCTTGACGAGCTGCTTCAGCCACAGCTTTAACCCGACCATGATATTTATATCCAGATCTATCAAAGACTAATTTATTTATTTTTTTCTCTAAAGCTTTTTCAGCAATTTGTTTACCAATTTCAGTAGCTATCTCTATCTTACTTCCCTTGCCTTTGATAGTTTTAATTTTTAAATCATTCGAACTAACTAAAGTTTGACCTTTTTGATCATCAATCAACTGAACATAAATATGTTGATTACTTCTAAAAACAGAAAGACGCGGACACTCTTTAGTCCCGATTACTTTAGCTCTAATTCGCTTTTGTCTTCTTTGTTTTTTTTGTTGTTTAATTAACATTATTCAGTTCCAGTAGTCTTTTTACCGGCCTTTCTTCTAATTACTTCGCCAAAATAATGAATTCCTTTACCTTTGTATGGCTCTGGTTTTTTCTTCGCTCTAATATAAGCTGCTACTTGACCCACTAACTGTTTATCAATTCCTGAAATAGTGATTAAGTTTTTATCAACTTTAAATTCAATTCCATCAGGTGCTTCTACATTAACTGGGTGAGAATAACCAAGACTCAAAATTAACTTATTGTCTTCCAAAGCAACTCGATAACCAACTCCTTCAATTTCTAATTGTTTCTCAAACCCTTGAGTTACTCCTTCAATCATATTAAAAATTAATGATCTCAAAAGACCCCACAAAGCAGGAGCATTAGTGGTTTTTTTCTTAAGTTTGACTATTATTTTTTTTTCTTCAACAACTATTTCAATCTCTCTCGGGATATCCTGAACTAGTTCCCCTTTGGGACCTTTAACTTTGATTTCTCCTTGATCAATCTTGATTTCAACTCCTTCTGGAATTTCAATTGGTTGTTTTCCTATTCTTGACATATTTTTACCAAATTTCACACATTATTTCTCCACCCAAACCTTTTTTCTTAGCTTCGGAATTAGTCATTAAACCTTGATGGGTAGAAATAATAGATAGACCAAAACCTTGTCTAATCGACCGAATCTGACTCTTTTTGATATAGAGACGTCGACCTGGTTTACTGATTCTTCTTAAGACATTAATTATTGGTTGACCTTTTTGATATTTTAACTCAATTTCAATAACCTTCCTAGTTTTTCTTCCTTGAGGAGTTACTTTTTTAATCAAACCCTCTTTAATTAAAATTTCAGCTAGATTTAATTTAAGTTTAGAAAAAGGTATAACTACCGTTTTATGATTAACGGCTTGAGCATTCCTTATTCTAGTTAACATATCAGCAATTGGATCGTTTACCATGATGATTTTTTAATTCCAGGGATCTCTCCCTTGTTAGCTAATTCTCTAAAACAAATTCGACACAAATTGAATTTCCTTAAATAAGCTCTTTTACGACCACAGCGAAAACAACGCCGGATTTCTCGGGTAGAAAATTTTGGTTTTTTCTTCGCTCTAGCAATAACCGATTTTTTAGCCATATTATTTCTTCTCCTTAAGTTTAATTGGGAATCCTAATAATCTAAATAGCATTTCTCCTTCTTTACGATTTTTAGCTGTACTAACAACTGTAACTTGAAAACCAAAAATCTTTTTAACATGCTCAGATAATATTTCTGGAAAGATTATATGTTCTTTAATTCCAATATTTAAATTACCTAATTGATCAACAGTGCTTTCTGGTAAACCACGAAAATCACGACCTCGAGGTAAAGAAATATGAACCAAACGATTCAAAAAGTCATACATTCGATGTCCTCTTAAAGTAACTTTTAATCCGTTGACCATTCCTTTTCTAGTTTTAAAACCAGCTTCTGGCTTCTTAACTTGGCAAGGCATTGGCTTCTGACCAGTCATTAAAGATAGATCGTGAGCTAATGTCTCTTGGATATTATCTCCCCCAGTTGATGGATTAAACCCACTATTAACAACCACCTTAGTAATTCTAGGTACAGCCAAATTGTTTTTATATCCCAACTTCTCTTTCAAAGCTGGCAAAACTTCTTTTATGTATTTTTCTTTTAGTAATTTCATGATTAAATTTCCTGTTGGCATTTTTTACAAATGCGATATTTCCCTTTTTCGGTCAATCGATAACCAACTCTGCTGGCTGTGTTACATTTAGGACATATTAACTTAACATTCGAAACACTAATTGGTTTAATAACTTCAATTACCTGTCCTTTTTCTTTTTCTGTCTTAGGCCGACGATGTTTTTTAACAATATTAACACCTTCAACGCTAATCTTGCCTTGTTTAGGAAAAGACTCTAAAACTTTAGCTTTTTTACCTTTGTCTTTACCGCTAATTATTAATACTGTATCATTCTTTTTAATCTTCATACTTTTATAAAACTTCAGGGGCTAATGAAACTATCTTATCGAATCCTTTGTCTTTTAATTCTCGAGGAACTGGTCCGAAAATACGACCACCTTTAGGATTAAATCCATCAACAATAACAGCTGCGTTCTCATCAAAACGGATATATGAACCATCAGCTCGGCGAAATTCCTTTCTTTGGCGAACTATGACTGCTCGGACAACATCTTTTTTCTTAACTAACTTTCTTGGTTCAGCTACTTTAACTGAAGCAACAATAACATCACCAATCTGAGCATAGCGTCGACGGCTGCCACCTAAAACCTTAAAACACTCGATGATTTTTGCGCCAGTATTATCAGCTACTTTTAATTTGGTTCCTGCTTGAATCATATTTTTTTAGAATTTTTAACCAAACCTACTACCCTCCATTTTTTATCTTTACTTATAGGTTTACTTTCATAAATAACGACCTTATCGCCTATTTTGTACTTATTATTCTCGTCATGAGCCTTATATTTCTTACTGACTCTATATCTTTTCTTATACTTGGGATGTTCTTTATAACGATTAACCAAAACAACTATGGTTTTATCCATTTTATCACTAACAATAATACCCTTAAGCGAGCGTCCTTTTTTAATAGGCTCTTTAACTTTAGTTTCTTCTTTAATTTTTTTAGTTTTCTTTTTTAATAACATCTTTTTTGTTTAATATAGTTAAAATCCTAGCAATTTCTCGACGTAAATCTCTAACTTCTCTAACATTTTTGAGTTTTTTAGAAGCCAAATCAAATTTAAACTGACCAAGTTTCAAACAATCTTGAATTAATGAATCTTTTAACTCTTTTTCTGTTTTCTGTCTTAATTCTTTTGCTTTCATGTTAGTTTCTGGTAATAAACTTGGTTTTAACTGGTAACTTATGACTAGCTTTGGCCATTGCTTCTTTAGCTAATTCTTCTGTCACTCCATCCATTTCAAAAATAATTCGACCTGGTTTAATTGGCATAACATAATGATCAACGCTTCCTTTTCCTCCACCCATAGGTACTTCAATACCTTTCTTGGTTATTGGCTTATCTGGAAAAACTCTAATCCAAATCTTCCCACCCCGCTGAATATGACGAGTCATAGCTCGTCTAGCTGCTTCTATCTGTCGAGAGGTTAACCAATAAGCTTCGATTGATTTTAAACCAAAAGAACCAAAAGCCATCTCTGTTCCGCGAGTTTCTTTACCCTTACCTCTTCGGCGTCCTTTTTGCCATTTTCTATGTTTTACTTTCTTAGGTGTTAACATAATTATTTCTTATCTTTATCAAAAACTTCTCCTTTACAAATCCAAACTTTGACACCAATTGTTCCGTAAGTAGTGTAAGCAGTTGCATTAGCATAGTCAATATTAGCTCTTAATGTCTGAAGAGAGATTCTTCCCTTCTTTAACCATTCTTTTCGAGCAATTTCAGCTCCATTGAGACGCCCATTTATCATAATTTTAGCTCCTTGAACTTCATGATTCTGCATAATCTTATCTAAAGTTTGTTTTATAACCCGACGATAAGGCATTCTCTTCTCTATCTGCATAGCCATATCTTGAGCAACAATAGCTGCTTTACTATTTGGTTGTCTTATTTCTTCTACTTCTAAACGAATATCTGTCTTAGCTGATTCTGGATCAATCTGATGAATAATCTTTCTAAGTTCCTGTTTGAGATCTTCAACACCACTTCCTCCGCGACCAATAACTAAACCTGGCTTAGCTGTAAAAATAATAATATTAACCAAATTAGCTGAACGTTCTATTTCTATTGAATTAATACTAGCTTTGATTAATTTTTTCGCCACAAAATTACGCAATTTTATATCTTGCTCTAATAAATTCTTATATCTCTTTTGATTAAACCAACGTGATTTCCAAGTATTGACTGTGCCTATTCGAAAGATAAATGGATGGACTTTTCTTCCCATAATTATATTACTTTCCTTCTAAATCGCTTTTGAACATTGCCAAAAGTTTGTCGACTAAAAAACTTTTTCTTTGATTGAGAGGTAGTCTGATATGGTTTGTCTGGAGCTGGTGATTTAAGTTTAACTTCTTCTTTTTCTTCAATCGGCTGGTCAATCGGCTGAGTGACTTCTTCTAATAAGTCACTCTTATCTTTCTTAAGGTCTTCTTTTTTAACTGGTTTAACTTCTTTTTTCTCAATCTCCTTTTTAACTGGTAATGGCTCTTTAGATTCTAAAACTATTGTTATATGACTAGTTCTTTTTCTTAATGGAGTGGCTCGACCCATAGCCCGAGGCATCCACCGTTTTAAAGTAGGCCCTGGATCAACCATAATCTTAGCAATAAAAAGATTCTCTTTAAGAGCTTTAAAATTATTAAGAGCATTAGCTACAGCTGAATTTAAAAGTTTTAAAACTGGTTCAGCTGCTCGCTTAGGTAAAAACTTAAGCTGTTTTTCTGCTTCTATCACATTCAAACCTCTAACTAAATCAACTACTAACCTAACTTTACGAGAAGATATTCTTAAATGTCTTAATTTAGCGGTAATCATAGTTATTAATTATCCTTCTGTTTAGCAGATACTTCTTGTTCTTTCTGTATTTTACCACCATGTTTAATAAACTTTCGGGTTAAAGAAAATTCACCTAGCTTATGACCAACCATATCTTCAGTTACAAAAACTGAAATATGGTCTTTTCCGTTATGAACTCCAAAAGTAAAACCAACCATTTCTGGAGAAATGGTACTAGCCCTAGCCCAAGTTTTAATCGCATCTTTATCGCCCGATTTTAACTTAGCAACCTTCTTCATTAACTTGGCATCCATATATGGACCTTTTTTAAGTGATCTACTCATATTAATATATTATCGTTTTTTCTTTCTACTTCTCTTTTTTAAAATTAATTTATCACTAGCTTTCTTTTTTCTAGTCTTAACTCCATAAGCTAATTTACCCCAAGGTGTTTTTGGACCCCTTCTTAAACCAATCGACTGTCTATTTTCTCCACCACCATGAGGATGATCACAAGCATTCATAGCTGAACCACGAACAGTTGGTCGTTTACCCATCCATCGACTTCGACCAGCCTTGCCAATAACAACAGCGCCGTGTTCTATATTACTCAACTGACCAATACTAGCCATACAGTTATCTCTAACCATTCTAATTTCATTAGAAGAAAGTTTTAATTGGGCATAACCACTATCATGAGCCATAACTGTAGCTGTGCCACCAGCTGAACGAATCAACTGACCACCCCTTAAAGGTTGAAGCTCAATATTATATACTTGAGTCCCAATTAAAATATTCTTTAATTCCATCCGATTACCAATTTTTAATGGAGCTTTTTCCTGACAAATTACTTTCTGATCAACCCTTAAACCCACTGGGGCTAAGATATATCTTTTCTCTCCATCATTATAGTTAAGTAAGGCAATAAAGCAAGTCCGATTAGGATCATATTCAATGGAAACAACTGTAGCTGAAATATCTAATTTATCGTGTCTTTTAAAATCAATTATTCGATATTTCCTTTTATGACCGCCACCTTTGTGTCTGACTGTAATTCGGCCACGAAAACCACGACCAGCTTTTTGAAGTAACTTCTTAGTTAACTTTTTAGCTGGCTTTTGTGTAGTAATTGAAGAAAAATCTACTGAAGTCATTCCTCGTCTACCTGATGAAGTTGGTTTATATCTTTTCATATTATCGTGGTAATAATTCTATTTTATCCCCTTTTTTCAAAGTGACGATTGTCTTTTTAAATCCTTTTTTTAATCCGTGACGCCAACCTTGATGACGGCCTAACCGTCTCTTTTTAGGAGCTGTATGAACCATATGAACCTTTTCAACCTTAACTCCATAAAGAATTTCAATTGCCTTTTTAACTTCTATTTTATTGGCCTTAGGATAAACTTTAAAAACATACTTATTTTGCTCGGTTAAAAGACCAGCCTTCTCTGTAATATGAGGTTCTTTAATAACTTGATAAACATAAGCGTTCTTTGTTTTATCAATCGCTTTAATAGACTTAGCCGCTTTTACTTCTGGCTTAGCTTTTTCAGGTTTATTCTTTTTTAATTTGCTAAATAAAGACATATTATAAATATGTTCCTTTAATTACTTTAATTGATTCTTGAAACATTATTAAATATCGATGACTTAAAACATCTAAAACATTTAAACTATCTGCCCTAATAGTTTTAATCTTAGGAATATTCTTAACAGCTCGACTGATTTTCAAATCGGTCTGAGGCAAAACAATTAAAACACTTTTACTTAAATCTTTTTTAATTTTATCCTTAAGATTGCTAAATATTTGGGCCATTACTTTAGTTTTGCTTTCGGTTATTTCCATCTTATCTAGTAAAACAAACTCCTGATCTTTAACTTTTGATGTTAAACTCATAAAAAGAGCTTTAGTTTTCATCTTCTTATTTATCTTCTTACTAAAATTTCTATCTTTAGTTGGCCCAAAGGTTATGCCACCACCTCGCCAAATTGGCGAACGATTTGAACCAACGCGAGCTCGACCAGTCCCTTTTTGACGCCAAGGCTTTCGACCTCCGCCTCTCCTTTCACTTCTATCTTTAGTATGAGCAATAACTTTTCGAGCATTAGACATTTGAGCTACAACCACTTGATGAACTAGATCTGAAATTAATTCAACGTCAAAAATCTCAGCTGGTAGATCTACCTTTGAGATTTCCTCTCCTTTTTGATTGTAGACTGGTGTTTTCATAGCTTCTTGAAGGTCAACATTGATAAGGTCGTACATTGTTTTGTCCGTACCTCAGCAGAGGTCCGGCAAAACAAGGTCCGACCTTAATTCTAATGCCACATTCCTTAGAGGTCAGACCTTTGGGGAAGGTCTGACCTCATATGCCGATTTCTGCTTTTCAGGTCCGACCTTTTCATCAACTTCTTTAGTAACAATAATCTCTAATAAAGTCCCTTTTCGGCCAGGAACAGCTCCTTTAATAGCTAATGTGTTGTTCTCTTTATCAACCGCAACTATTGTTAATCCTTTAGTTGTAATTCTATCAGTACCCATTCGGCCAGCCATTTTTTTACCTTTAAAAACTCTTTCAGGGAAAGCTGAACCAATTGAACCAGGAGCTCTTTCGTTGTGTTTGGTTCCATGAGTAGCGTCAGCTCCAGAAAAACCATGTCTTTTAACTACGCCCTGAAATCCTTTTCCCTTAGAAATACCACTAATTCTAATTTTTTCACCAGGATTCAAAATACTAATATCAATTACATCCCCAACTTTCAAATCTTTATTAGGGAATTCTTTTAAGTATCGAAAATTCTTATCTAAACCAGCTTTTTTAAAATGACCTTGCTGAGCCTTATTGGTATGCTTTTCTTTCTTTTCTTCAAAGCCTATTTGAACACTATTATCTTTAACTTGAACTACTGGACATGGCCCAGCTTCAACTAAGGTTACGGGAATAACCTTATTTTTAGAGTCAAAAATCTGACTCATACCTAATTTTTTAGCTAGTATAAACTTCATATATTTAAAAACTAAAGACCGGGGTTACCCCGGTCACAAATAGTCAAATCCTTTAGATAATATTTATTATACCATCTTTATCTCAATATCAACGCCAGCTGGTAATGTTAATTCCATCAAAGCGTCAATAACTTTGGGACCAGGATTAATGATATCAATCAATCGCTTATGGACTCTCATTTCATACTGCTCACGTGACTTTTTATGGACAAAAGTAGCCCTGTTAACCGTATATTTATGAATCTCGGTTGGCAAAGGGACCGGTCCGCGAATAGTCACGCTGTACCGTTCAGTCGTTTCAACGATTTGTTTGACTGATTGATCAATCAACTTGTGATCGTAAGCTTGAATTCTAATACGAATTCTTTGTTTAACTTCTTCTTCTTTTTTAGGTGCCATTTTTATAACTACTTAATGATCTTAGTAACAACCCCAGCACCAACTGTTTTACCGCCTTCTCGAATAGCAAACCTTTGTTTATTTTCTAAAGCAACTGGAGCCATTAACTTAATCTTTAAATTAACTGTATCACCTGGCATAACCATTTCAATTCCTTCAGGTAAAACAACATCACCAGTCACATCGGTGGTTCGGATATAAAATTGAGGCTTGTAACCATTAAAGAAAGGAGTATGACGACCGCCTTCTTCCTTGCTTAAAACATATACTTCGCCTTCAAATTCTGTATGAGGAGTAACACTGCCCGGCTTAACTAAAACCTGACCTCTTTCAATATCTTCTCTCTTAACACCTCTTAAGAGAACACCAGCATTATCACCGGCCATTCCTTCGTCAAGGGATTTATTAAACATCTCGATACCAGTAACAACAACCTTTTGAGTTGCTTCTTTTATTCCAACTAATTCAACTTCTTCATTAACTTTAACTTTACCTCTTTCAATTCTACCAGTGGCAACAGTACCACGACCTTCAATAGAGAAGACATCTTCAACTGGCATTAAAAATGGTTCATCAACTGCTCTTTTTGGTTCAAGAATACTTTCATCAACTGCATCCATTAATTGCAAAATTGGACCACACTTATCACATTCCTTTTTACCACAACCACATTCTAAAGCTTGAAGAGCTGAACCTCTAATAATAGGAGTCTTTTCACCATCATATTCATACTTAGTTAAAAGCTCTCTAATTTCTTGATCAACCAAATCAAGCATTTCTGAATCATCAACTTGATCTACCTTATTTAAGAAAACAACTAGAGCAGGTAAACCAACTTGACGAGCTAAAAGAATATGCTCTCGTGTTTGAGGCATAGGCCCATCACTAGCAGAAACAACCAAAATTCCACCATCCATTTGAGCCGCTCCAGTAATCATGTTTTTAATGTAGTCGGCGTGTCCAGGACAATCAATATGAGCATAGTGACGCTTTGCAGTTTCGTACTCAACGTGGGAAACAGAAATAGTTAGACCACGCGCTTTTTCTTCAGGAGCATTATCAATTTGATCAACGCCTTTATCTTGTGAAACAAAACCAGCTGCCGCCATGCATTTTAAAATAGCTGCGGTTAAGGTTGTTTTACCATGGTCAACATGACCAATAGTACCTATATTAAGATGTGGTTTATTTCTTTCAAATTTTTCGGCCATAATGGCAATAAACAATGAATTGTAAATAACGACTAACAAAAAAACTTAATTGGTCATTATCCAAAATTCTTTGTCAACTTATTAAATTTAGTTTGTCTACACTTATATATACAAATTAGCAAAAAACTCCCTTCTTGTCAACAGCTTTACCGCCTTTTAACTTTAAAATGGTAAATCCTCTATTTTAACATCTTCTTTCTTTTCATCCTCTTTAATCTCTGGTTCATTTTGAGTGTTTTCTTCTTGCTTCCAGTGATCAATATTACGATTGACTTCATCTATATCGTAATCTTCCAACTTCATGACAATATAAGTTGGTTGATTATCTTCGACAATAATACACTTACCCCCTTCTCTTAATAGTATATTTTTTATTTTTTCCCACATAGTATTTATTTCTTCTCTCTCCCTCCAATTATTTCTTCGGCTACATGTTTAGGTACTTCAGCATAATGGTTAAATTCCATAGTTGAAGTTCCTCGCCCCTGACTCATTGAACGTAATTGAGTAGCATAACCAAACATACTAGCTAAAGGCACCTGAGCATCAATTACTTTCATTAAATTAATTCCCTCGCCTCGATCTTCCATTTGTTCTATCCGACCTCTTTTAGAATTAAGATCACCAATAACATCACCCATAAATTTTTCTGGAACAACTACTTGTAATTTCATAACTGGTTCTAACAAAACAGGATCAGCTAACTTAACTGCTGCCTGTAAAGCCAGAGAACCAGCAATCTTAAATGCTGATTCAGAAGAGTCAACATCATGGAAAGATCCATCATAAAGGGTTACTTTAGTATCAACTAAAGGATAACCAGCAATAATGCCTTTGTCCATAGCTTCTTTAATCCCCTTGCTTATAGCTGGAATATATTCCTGAGGAATAATACCGCCTTTAATCTTATTAACAAATTCAAACCCTTGACCCTGTTCTTGAGGCTCAATTTCTATCCAAACATGACCATATTGTCCTCGGCCACCAGTCTGACGAATATATTTTCCCTCAGCTTTAGCTGTTTTTTTAATTGTTTCCCGATAAGAAACCTGAGGCTTACCAACATTAGCGCCAACGCTAAACTCTCTAAACATTCGGTCAACCAAAACTTCTAAATGCAATTCACCCATTCCGGAAATAATGGTCTGACCGGTCTCAACATCGCCTTTAACCTGAAAGGTTGGGTCCTCTTCAGCTAACTTTCTTAAAGCCAAACCCATCTTTTCCTGGTCAGCCTTGGTTTTAGGCTCAACAGCAATAGAAATAACTGGCTCAGGGAATTTAATTTTTTCTAAGATAATAGGATTATCAATATCAGATAAAGTATCGCCAGTAGTTGTTCTTTTAAGTCCGACAATGGCAGCAATATCTCCAGCCGGAACCTCTTTAACTTCTTCTCTTTTATTGGCGTGCATTCTAACAATTCGACCAACTCTTTCTTTGCTTCCAGTTGTGGCGTTTAAAATATATGAACCGCTTTCCAAGGTTCCAGAATAGGTTCGAAAATAGCAAAGCTGACCAACATAAGGATCAGTTGCAATCTTAAAAGCTAAAGCCGACAAAGGAGCATCATCTTTAGTTTCTCTGGTAATTTCTTCTTCGGTTTTAGGATCAATTCCAATAACAGGCGGCAAATCAATTGGTGAAGGAAGATAATTAACAACCGCATCCAATAGAGTCTCAACAATAACTCCCCGACCGTCACCGGCAAAAACAGGAAAAATAATACCTTTCAAAGTACTTTCTCTAATAGCCTTAACTAATTCTTCTAGACTAATTTCTTTTCCTTCTAAATACTTCTCAGTTAAAGCATCGTCAACTTCAACTACTTTTTCAATTAATTCCTGACGATATTGTTCAGCTTTCTCTTTTAAATCATCTGGAATTTCTTCTTCAATTAGTTTTTTATCGTGAAAATCTTTGTAAACATAAGCTTTCATCTTAACTAAATCAACTACTCCATTAATATCTTTTTCAAAACCAATAGGTATTTGAACTGGAAAAGAATTAATACTTAATCGTTCTCTAATTGAAATTAAACTTTTATAAAAATCTCCTCCAATTTGGTTAATCTTATTAATAAAACACATTCGAGGGACACCAAAATCATCTGCCTGACGCCAAACTGTTTCTGATTGTGGTTCAACACCCATCTTTCCATCCAAAACAACAATAGCTCCATCTAAAACACGTAAACTACGCTGAACTTCAGCTGTAAAGTCTATGTGACCAGGTGTATCAATGATATTAATTCTATGCGTTTTCCAAGAACAAGCTGTAGCGGCTGAAGTAATAGTAATACCACGCTCACGCTCTTGTTCCATCCAATCCATTTGAGTATCACCTTCATGAACAGCTCCAATCTTATGAGTCTGACCAGTCAAATATAAAATACCTTCGGTAACCGTAGTTTTTCCTGCATCAATATGAGCAATAATGCCAATATTTCTTATTTTTTCTAATGGATATTCCCGCATAAATTAACAATTACCAACCGAAATGAGCAAAAGCCTTATTAGCATCAGCTATCTTATGAACTTCCTGTTTCTTCTTAACTGCTTCACCTTCGTTCTTAGAAGCATTTAATAACTCTTCAGCTAATCGTAGATACATCGGCTTGCCAGTTCTGCCTCGAGCCGCTTTAAGAATCCAACGCATAGCTAAAGCAATTTTTCGTTCACCTCTAACTTCTCGAGGCACCTGATAACGAGCCCCGCCAATTCTTCGTGAACGAACTTCTACTAATGGAGAAGTGTTTTTAATAGCTAAATCAAAAACTTCCAAGGCATCTTTGCCTTTGTTATTTTTTTCAATATAATCAAAAGCCCCGTAAAGTACTTTTTGGGCCACAGATTTCTTACCCTCTTTCATAAGATGGTTAGTAAATTTAGCAACCAGAGTATTATTATATCTAAAATCTGGTTCAATATCTCTTTTAACGTTTCTTTTTCTACGCATATATTTGCAATTAGAGGTCGGACCTTATTTTGTCCGCACCTCAGCAGCGGTTCGGCAAAATAAGGTCCGACCTCTATGCTTCGGCTGGCTCCTCAGCTGGAGCCTCTTTAGCCGGAGCCTTACCACCAGCCTTTATTTTCTTAGCGCCATAGCGACTTCTTTTTTGCATACGACCCTCAACTCCTTGAGTATCTAAAATACCTCTAACAACATGATAACGAACACCAGGCAAATCCTTAACTCGTCCACCTCTAATTAAAACAACTGAGTGTTCTTGTAAATTATGGCCTTCACCGGGGATATAGGACGTTACTTCCATACCATTAGTTAAACGAACTCGACAAACTTTACGCAAAGCTGAGTTTGGTTTTTTAGGTGTAACCGTATAAACCTTAGTACAAACTCCCCGTTTAAAAGGAGAGGATGCTCTTTTAGGTTTATTCTTTAATAAATTAAAACTTCGCCAAAGGGCTGGTGCCTTTGGCTTTTTTCTAGAAACTCTTCTTGGACGTTTTACTAACTGTTGAATTGTCGGCATAGTTACTTATCAAAAATAACAGATTGACAACTTAATGTCAAATAAAGTTATTCCTTAATCTGTCTGATTACTCTTTGAGGGAATGGGATTTCAATTCCATTCTGATCAAAAGCATCTTTGATTCTTTTTCTTAATTCACCCAGGACACCCCATTGTTCCAATGGCTTAACTTCTCCTGATATCTTAATATCTACAGATGAAGCTCCAAAATTATCGATTCTAATAAATTCTGGGGCCTTAATAATTTTGTCTTTCCATTCCGAATCATTAGCCAGATCTTGACCAACTTGATTAATTATCCCTTTAACCTTATCTATATTTGTATCATAAGCGACACCAATAACTAAATTAACCCGGGCAAAACCTTTGGTCTTATTAGTAGCAATCTTAATTTCTCCATTAGGAATATGATGAACTGCTCCATCAACATCACGAATAACAGTCATTCTCAAATTAATACTTTCAACTTCTCCACAAACATCACCAATACAAACTATATCGCCAACCCGATATTGATTTTCTAAAATAATAAATAGTCCAGTAAAAAAATCACGGATAATATATTGAGCGCCAAAACCAATAGCTAAACCAATAACACCGGCTCCAGCTAATAAGGGACCGATATTAACTCCTAATTCAGTTAAAATCATTAAAATCGCTCCAAGCCAGATAACTACTTTCAAAATTCCTCCAAAAACTATAATCAAAGTATCCTCTCTTTTCTTTTCTGCCTCTGGACTAAGAAAACCCTTAGCAACAACAGCTTTACGAATAATACGATCAATTAAACCACTACCAAAACGACGAATAATGTATGCGCCGATTAAAATAACTAGGATTTTAATTCCGTGAGTCGTTAACCATGGACTCGCCTGAATAATTAAGTTTTGGAATGTTTCTCTCATATTTTTAACCTGGGGTGCCCAGAGGGAGTCGAACCCTCGTCGCTAGTTCCACAAACTAGAGCTCTAACCATTGAGCTATGGGCACCATACATTGATTTATTATACTCAAACTAGATAATAAAGTAAAGAGGATGGCACATTCTGCACCATCCTCTTTATTTCTTCTATTTTATCTTACAAATATCGATAATACTCTTCACCCTCCAAGGACGCAAAATAGAAACAACACCAAGCTCTATTGCATTCGCCCCATTTAAAAACATCACTCGGGCATTATCAGAGGATAAAATTCCTCCACCAACTTTAATAGGCATCTTTACGCCTGCCCAACGAACCTTTCTTAACCAATTTAAAACTATCGGGAACAAGGGCTTTCCTGAAAGCGCCCCTCCCCCAAAATCTTCCAATGGAGACTTATTCCCACAAATCTTTTTCCAGTTAATCTGATCTTCCATTTTTCCATAAGGTATGGCATTGGAACAAGTCAGACAATCACAAAGACCAGACCGTTCAATCTCCTTTATGAAATCAATTCCTGCTTCGTAAGCATCAGACACTCCAATTTTTA
Source organism: Patescibacteria group bacterium (assembly GCA_018820085.1). Taxonomy (GTDB): domain Bacteria; phylum Patescibacteriota; class Minisyncoccia; order Portnoybacterales; family UBA2143; genus JAHJOV01. The sequence continues at coordinate 48,441 of JAHJOV010000010.1, read as the reverse complement.
AGTCCACTGGAATACCTAGTTTAGATATTACACCCAAAATAGCTAATGAATCTTTAATCATACCCTTTGTTGGGTGTCCAGTATTAGGACACAAAACATTTACCTGAATTCCAAAAGGTGACTTAAACTCCGACAATGCCTCCATCATTAATTCTGTAAAAAGTTTAGTTTCGTTCAACTTTTCTTTAAGCACATTGCCTAAACTCATAAACGAGACCATAAAAGGAACTGACATATTCTGCCAAATATCTCTATTTAACAAATTAATGACTCCCGGTCCGCTCAAACCAACAGAATTAAATGCTATTCCTTTTAATAAATCAACCTTGATGCAGTCCGGGGCAAACAAAGATTGCATTTCAAGAAACCTTAATCTCAAAGCTTCTTTAGTGGCCTTATATACCTTAGCTCCACTAACCTTTACTATCGGCTGACAATCCCTTCTTATAGGCATATTGCCTTGCCGAGGAGAAAAAGTTGTTGTTTTGGAAATAAAGGTTGCTCCAGAAAAATCAAAACCCTTCTTAAACAACCATTTATATACCCTGTGATATGGCCACCCCTGTCCAAAGAAATTTAATGTTCCAGCTGAGACAAAAACATTTCCAAAATCTATATTCTTTAATTCCATGATACCCTCCTTTTGTTATAATCATTTCTCTATATTTTTAAGGTTCAAAAAACAAACCCTCTCTTATTCTCTAATAGGTTTGTTAATTTAGACACAGTACGCTCTAGTCAAGGATGCTCTAACTTTTCTTAAGGAACATCCAAGCTTCTATATCCTAGACCTAAATGATAAAAGATTCAAGAGTAAAATTGAGTGGGTTGGGAGGTTATAAGTTCTACTTTATTAAAACTGAAATATAGTCTAATAAACTCTCTTACAATTATCTCAAATCGTTTTTGAACCAATTTTTCTACGTTTTAGGAAATCTTCGCGTGATTTTTTTGCTACCTCAGGAACAAAAAATAAGTCTGATACAATCTCCATAAATATTTTTTGCAAGTCTTGAGCATCTTGTTCAGTAAATTCAAGTAAATCTGGATCCTTATCGGGATGTGCCCCCTGATTACCCGCTTCTTTTAATATATAACCAATATCGCTAAAATCATTTGTAATTTTCACACCATTATATTTTTTCCCAACAACTTCACTTAATTCGGCAGCAAGACTTCCAGGTGTTGCATCAAGAATATCCCTGGTTATTATCTGAAGAGCTCTACGAAACATAGCTGCAGCCGCTATGTGTGCATTAGCATCCATTGCGCGAATTGCTTGTTTATACGCGGTTCTTAATGATGGTGGGTTTTCTGGAATTTCTTCCATATCTTCCACTCCTTCGCTCGGCAAAGATGTAACACGATAATAACGAACTACAGTCTTTTTTTTCGGTTCTTCGCCTGGATTTACCTCTTCTATCACCTCTCGACTACTAATTTTATACAATATCCATTGCTTATATCCACTGCACACAGGACACCTAAAATAAATAGAGTAAGGAGCTTCACTATCAATACTATAAACACCACCATAATTGGTATATTCCCTACCCTCACTTCTTTCAATAACCTGAAATCCTCGCGTCATATTACAATGCGAACAATGAAGATCCCAATGTCTTTCATCAATGCGATGATCTGTAACTTCAGGATAGGTTTCTCTAATATATTCTTTTTGGTCTTCTGTTGTCTTGAACATATTACTATAAGAAAATTAGTTTTAAACTCTATTTTTAACCCAATATTCAAACTTCGGAGAATGGCTTGATTAAGTCATTATCCAGATTGGCTAAATATGGCCACTCAGATAGGACAGATTTGTCCACTAGTGCTCTATTCTGAAAATAGTTCGAACGCATTTCGCCGCCTGCGGCGGCGACGGCCAGCCCCCAAAATTTGAGCGGCTTCGCCGCGATCTTTGACAATTTCAAGTTTTTCTATGAGTTAATAATAACTCATTACAGTAAATTTTTCAAGGAAAACGAGCTTGAAAAATTTACTGCTTTAGCGGCAAATTCTTTAAAAAAATCCGCTTTGTTACCAAAGCGGATATGGTGCTTTTTATTGCTTTTGTCCTGAAAAGACGTCTCAGCGCTTTGCGATAACGCGAAAGATTTGCATAGCGCGTTTTTCGCCAATTCCACGAACTCCGGCTAATTGATGCATGCTAAGCCGCTGGAGCTGCGAAGCTTTGGTGATGCCGGCCTCGCGAAGGGCAGTAACTGCCTGTTTAGACAGTTTACCTGACTCTCCTAATTCCTCAAGAGCTGTAGCATCTCGTTCATACAGTTCTTGCGCCATCGAGATCATTATTTCATCAACAGCTAATTCGCCGAGTGCAAAGGCTTTTAGTCTTGGTGTAGAAAGCTTTTTTTGCCTAATTTCTAAAAATTGCTCGCTACTGACAATTTCGTTATCCTTTCCGTGGAGCTCACCGGCTTTAGCCGCACTCTCGAGTTTGCTCGTATCTACTTTTAGGACCTTGAAGATATGAGCTATACCCAAAAGTTTCAAAACATCATCAAGTTCATACCAATAATTTGGGTTATCCTCTAGGATGACTCCATAAGTTTGGGCGCGGTTAATCCACGTTAGGTAGCGCTGGATGGCGTCAATGGCGCCGGTTGACCAACCAGTTGGATTCTCTGACACAAAGTTACGAAGAATATCAGCCGCCTGGTCACGCACGGGTATAAGCAGATTAATTTTTTTCCTGACGTCAATGCTAGTTTCGACGAGAGTAGTCATTTCTTGGTCAAAAAGATCTTGAGCATCTTTACGCTCAAAGCAGCGCTGGCTGAGCTCCAGGAATTGATGTTCACTTTTTTTAAGCTCCTCTTTGACTTCCTTTAAACTATCACTCGCTTCTTGCTTGGCTTTGAGACTCGTGCTTAACCGCCCTTCAAAAGGTTTTAGAGCTTGGTCATAAGCATTTTGCGCTTGCTCTTTCGCCTCCATAGTCTGCTTTTTATCAGCCAGGGCAACAACATACTCGCCTTTGATTTGATCGTAACCCTCGAAATCTTTGGAAGTTGCATTGAGCTGAGTGTGAGCATCCTTTCTTTTACCTTCAGCCTCTTTTACTTTTTGTTTGGCAGCGTCTAATGCCGCTTTTTGAGGGGCGAGTTGACCCTCGATGTCTGCAAGTATTGTGTCAAAGACACGCTTCTTTTCAGTATGCTCTTCTTCGAACCTTACCAGACTTACACTTGATTCATTGATAAGATCTTTCAGAACAAGCCACTCTTGAACAAGGCGAGCTCCTTCCTGTTGCTCAGTTCGTTTGTCGACTATTACCATTTCTATACCTCCTATTTTTTTGTCAATGTGCGGTTACCACGACACCCCCGTGGCAGGAATTACCAACCTATTTTGCGACCCTAACATATCTATACAAAAAAAGCAATCCAATGTCCTAGATGACTACAATAGAGAAAGGGTAAGTAAACACTTACCCTTTTATTCCGGTTTATTCATCCGATTCACTAACCAAAGATTCTTCCTCTTCAGGGGCGACAAGTAAGCCGCGTTGGGTTCTCAGGGTTTCTATTTTGTTTAAAGGTCTTTCCAGTTGCCTCCGTCTGGTTGTGATGAGGGCCTCATACTCTTTTTGGGCCGCCTCAATCCGCTTCCCTACTTGCTCCAAGGCCAAGGTAAATTTTTCCCATTGATTTTTAAATGCTCCAAACAAGGACAGCATCTCATTCGCCTTCTGACTTAAAGCGAAATTGTCAATTGATTGACGAATGACTACCAAAACAGCAAAAAGATTGATTGGAGAACAGATCACCACTTTGTTTTTCATCCCTTCATCAAAAATTGTGCTATCTTGCTGATGGACAAAGGTGTAAATCTGTTCATTAGGAATAAACATAATCACAAAATCAAGGGTATTCTGTTCAGGATTGATGTAGTCGCGGGTAGTTACCTCTTTAATCCTGGCTCTGACATCTTTCATAAAATCAAGGCGAAATTTTTCCTTTTCCACCTCTGTTCCAGCTTCGATAAATCTCAGGTAGTTATTTAAGGGGAATTTTACATCCATATTTAATTTAAGTTCCCCTGGCAAAAGAAAAGTGTAGTCAGGTCTTGTTCCAACTTCCACAATCATTTTCTGCTTCAGGTAGTTTACGTTCTCAATAAAACCAACTGCCTGCAAGACATCTTCGGCCATCCTTTCTCCCCATTGCCCTCTTGTTTTGGTAGCTGAAAGAACCTCGTGCAAAGCAGCGGTGGTTTGAGCCAGAGTAGCGGTCTGTTTGCCCGCTTCTTTTAACTGACTAGCTAATTCCCCAAACTTTCCTGCCCGGTCTTTTTCCAGTTCCCTCATCAGACCAGAGACATTTTCCAGCGCCGTGTTCATCTGTGTTAATCGCTGATCAATCAGGCCTTTTTTTGTCTCTAATTCTTTAACACTTATTTCCCTTTCTGAAGTCAAGGTTGTTTTGGCTAACTTCAGAAATTCGTCAGTAGACTTTGATAAGGCATCAAGCGACAGTTGGCCAAAAATCGCTTTGATGTTGGCAACAAGATTTTCTACATTCTCTTTGCGCTGAGCCTCACTCGCTTGGAATAGTTCTGCGGCCAGTTCTTTGGCTGTCTTTGCCTGGATTATTCTTAAAACATAAGCAGCACCAAGACCCAAAAGAAATCCCACAATTAATGCCCCCACGATTAATGCCAAAACTTTCCATTCCATCTTATTTTCCTCCTTTTTGTTAATGTGCGTTACCACTACCCCCTAGTGGCAGGGATTACTAAAACTCCAATCCATTCAGCGCTTATAGTCGTTTTCCATTCCTCCTTTCTTTTAATGGGAAGGTGCTTTGCCGCTAACCCCTAGTACAACCCATTTTGGTAATATTAAACATTACCATAGTATATATACAAAAGTCAAATTGTTGTACAAAAGTCAAATTGAACCATCAAGTAAGCCCTCAACTGAAGACTCGTTAGTATCACTCCTATTCTTTTGGTTTGACCCCGTTAAAAATTTCAGGGAAATACGGTTAGACTTACCCCGAAATCACAAAATTTCTAACGGGGTTTGACAGCTACAAATTTAGTGCTGACTATTTTCCCTTGCATTTGAGCTAGTTTTTCCTTGTATATCTCATCTTGTGCAGCTATTTGCTATTTGACAGTAGGGTTCAAAATTAGTAAAATGCAAATGCAGCACCTGAGTGGTGCACTTCAAAGGTAAATTGTACCTTAAAAATTTTGTATTGAAGGGGGGGTGAGTTGATTGGCAGGATTAGCGAAAAGAGAGGTAATCTCGGAATTGGCTAAGATTTTGGGAGTCTCGCAAGATTTAATTTTTCAAGCTCTCTCAATGCTGGAAACTAAAAAGGCTTATCATGTTTGGTTTATTCCAAAGAAGCCAGCTGGCAAAAGACAAATTCAGGCCGCTCGCTGGCCCTTAAACGAAATTCAAGTCAGAATAGCCGGGAAAATTTATCCTTATTCCATTTCTGAAATTAGCCATAGCTTTGTACCTGGGAGGTCGCATCGGACGGCAGTTTTCCCTCATCTTCGGGCCAATGCTTTTTTTACTTTTGACATCAAGGATGCTTTTCCTTCGACAAGAAAGAAGCAAGTGGCAGCAAATTTTCGGTGGATTGGTTTTAAGAAGGCAGTGGCTGATTTGATGGCAGATTTAATCTGTTACTCGCCAACCGAAAAATCCGAAGACGGGTTTTTACCCCAGGGTTATGCTTCTTCGCCAACTGTTTTTAATCTGATTTTGAATACTACCGATCGAGTACTGTTTGGCTTTTCTCAGAAAAGAGGTTATCAGGTCACTCGCTATGTCGATAATTTCGCCATCTCTGCCACTCAAAAAACAATTCCCGAAGAAGAAAGAAAGTTGGCAATCAAGATAGTTAAGAGTCTGAGTCTTGGGAATTTCAAAATTCCCGAAGAGAAAACTTCTTATCGAGAGGCAGGGGAAAAGGAAGTTCACTTTGAATTTTTGGGCTTAGTAATTGAGGGACCCAGGGATGGGGAAAGGAAAATAGGAGTGGCTGATGAGAAATTAGCTGATTATAGGTGGGTAATCCAGGAGGCTCTTGATAAAGAAGATTTTTCTGAGGGGAAATTCAGAGAAATCAGAGGAAAAATCAACTATTTAAAGAGTATTTACCAAGGACGAGCGCTTCCAAACCAGGTCGCTGAGCTTTATAATCAATATCGACTGCTAAGAGAAATAATTAATACCACCAAGAGAGGACAACTCTCTCTCCCGATTTAAAAAACCGACTGGTCAACTAGATTGGTTTGACTAGTCGGTTTTAATTTAGTTATTAACGCCTAATCTCAAAATTACTAAATTCTTTTAAAGACAAAAAACAGAAATTCTCAAGAATTTTTGCCCTAAATGAAAATAAAAAAATTTCTTTTACTAAGACAAAACCGTCGATTGATTTTTTCGCCCCCAGTAGTACAACCTTCGGTTGACTACGGGGCAGCCAAAATTCCCTTCAATTTGGTCACCAAACCCCGCGCCAGAATAAATTCGGCGCGGGATAAATCTCTCTTATTATACAATTTTGTTCTATCAAGGTTTAACTGCTGTGAATTTAATACTGACCACTTTGCCTTGAACAGCTTCAAGATCCTTTGAATCAGGCGCCGGAACAAACTCAGTTCCGGGACAAGTGGACATAGCAAATAATTCCCCTGGGGTAAGAAAGTGACGCTTAACTATATTAATTTGCCCAAAACCAGCTTTAGTGACTATCTCAAGATAATCTTTTTCGGCAATGGCTCCTCCGACTACCCCTGCCCAAGTTGATTGAAAACGTTCTTGTATCTGAGGGTCTATCTTTTCTGAAAAGACCATATCGGAAATAGCCAGTCTGCCACCAGGTTTTAAAATCCGAAAAGCTTCTCTGTAGGCAGCCTCTTTATTTGGGGTCAGAATGATCACGCAGTTGGAGGTAACCACATCAGTTAAATTATCAGGAAGCTCGAGTTTTTCAATATCACCAATATGCTCTTCAATCCTTTCCGCTGGAAAACCAGCCTCAGCCTCTGACTGCCCTTCTTTCTTGATCATCTGAGGGGTTAGATCTATTCCAATTACTCTTCCTTCAGGGCCAACTTTATGAGCAGCCAAAATTAAATCTATGCCGGCTCCACAGCCAAAATCAACTACTATTTCCCCTGATTTAAGATTGGCAAAACTAACCGGGTTACCACAACCTAAAGCCAGATTAAGAGCAGTCTTTGGAACTAAAGAAAGTTCTTCCTCTTTATAAAGCTCTTTAACTTGTTTCTTCCTGATAAGACAAGGGTTTCCCTTCTCAGCATATTTTTCAGCAAACTTGCCGTAGCGTTCTGCTGTTAGGCCCTTAATTTCATCATCAGTTAAAACTTCTACCTTCTTTTTAATTTTGAACAATTGCTCAGATGTTTCAGGCTCTCCCATGCCTTCGGCAATTGCACTCTTGCAAAAAGCTTCAGCATCAGCCATTTCGGTTATCTGGTGGGCATGACACCACTTGCAACAATCTGCAAAAACCTTGGCACTTGCTTCTTTGACAAAATTCCAGTGGTCTTGGAGTACTTGGAAAGATAGACCATATTTTTCAGCCAGGTCTTTTAATTGTTGTTCAAATTTTATTTTTTCTTTACCTTCGGTAACCACAGCCTCATAACCTGCTTCTTTCACAGCGGCAATTAACTGCTCTTTGGTTACTTTTTCAGTATCAATTTCAACCTTAATAATCTTATCTGCAAAGTAAGTAGAAACTTTTTTAACCCCTTCAACTTTTAGCAAATCTCCTTTTATTTCCTCGGCACAACAAGGCGAACTCATTCCTTCGATTTTTAATTTGAGTTCATTAAGTTTTTCCATTTTATTTCACTTTTTTAATTTGATGTTAATTACTTCGACCTTTAACTTAGCCAATTTCAATATTCGATTCCTTTTTTAGCTTTTACTCCTCTTCGATAGTAATGCCTTACCTCTTTCATTTCAGTAACCAAGTCAGCAATTTTAACAATCTCTTTTGGGCAATGTCTACCGGTTAAAACCATATCTAGTTTCTCCCCGTATTTTTTTAGAAAATCTAAAACTTCTTTTCTATCAATTAATCCAAAATGGGTTGCTAAATTAATTTCATCCAAAATCAAAAGACCGCACCTTTTAGATTGTCCAACCTCTTTAGCTAAATCGAAGCCTTCTTTAGCTAACTTAAAATCTATTTGTGAAAAAGGTTTTATCCCTTGTTTTTTTAATTTTGGCCTTTTCTCTAACTCAGATTTTGGCAAGAAAAACCCTTTTCTCCCAAAACTTCTAATGTTGAAGCCTTCGACTTTTTCAATCGCTTTATTCTCTGAAGTTAACTCCCTGGTCTTTAAAAATTGGATCATTAAAACTTTCCTTCCGGCTCCCACCGCTCTTATTCCCATTCCAATGGCAGCAGTACTTTTACCCTTACCATTACCAGTAAAAACATAAATCATGGTTATCCTTCCAAATCTAGAAGGTCTTTAATGACAACATCTTTTTTTAGATGTTTTCTCTCCCTCTGTCTTCTTATAAGTGCAATATAGGGTTTCGCTACTCGTATTTAAAGATGCACATCCTTGGCAATCTTTAGGGAAATCAATTTCTTGATTGCTTTTTTTACAAATTCGCTTGGCCATATTTTTTAGCTTCTTCTATTAAAATTAATTTTTCGACCTTTGTCCTCCTTTTTTATTTTATCATCTTACTTTATTAATTGCAACCAGGTCTCCCTTGATTTAGACTCAAAACTGACTCTTTCAACATTCCAGATATCAGCTATTTTTGGTATTTCATCAGCTGGTAATTCTGCCAGGATTTCCTTTTTACTAAAATCAAAACTCTTAACTCTACCAGTCTTAGAAACGTTTTCTAACATCTCTCTAAATTCACCTTTTGTGCAACACTCTAACATTATTACCTTAATACTTATTATCTCTTTACCAGTTATTAAACGCCTCTCTCCGGCCAATTCAATTTCTTTTCCAATATTTCCTTCCAAGAAATTGACTATCCTCACTATTTCTGATTCGGCTTTATTGTTTCTCCATTCTAATATAGTTGATTCTGGATTAATTGGGCTAGTGAAATTTCTAGCTGGAGGGAAAAGAAAATTACTTACCGCAAAAATCGCTAAACTAATACAGGTGATAATACCAGTTGAGATAATTGTCAATTTTTTATGTTTCTTTATCAAGTCAAAAACTTTACAAATACAGATTATATCTTTACCTTTTAACATAAAAAAGATACTTACTCCAACCATTAAAACCCCAAAGATTATAAGAGGTATTCTGTATTGATGTAAGAATACTGCCGCTCCAATAAGACCAAGTGGTATTAAAAGACCACAGCAGACAAATGTAAATATTGCTATACCCACTCCAATGATAGCTGAGATTAAAGAGGATTTTGAAGTCTTGCCTTTAGCAGAATTATTTTTTTGAGGTTCCATTTTATTATCGTTTAACATTATCCAAATAATTTTTTTATTTATCCCTCCTCTATTGCTCCACCAACACATCCTGACCAAATTGACTGAAAGTACTCCCGAATTTTACGGTCAACATCTCCTATAGTAACAATATCAGAGATGGCCAGACGACCCCCAGGCTTTAGAATATCAAAGATTTGTTTGTAAACACAGGGCTTACAGGGACAGAGATTAATTACACAGTTAGAGATCGCCTCATCAGCAATATTATCTGGAACCTGTGGATTTTCTATATCCATCAAAATAAACTCAACTCTATCAGATAAGCCAGCTTCTTTCATTACTTGTTTTGCTCTTTCAATCATCTGGGGGGCAAAGTCTATTCCTATTACTTTTCCAGTTGGTCCTACCTTATGAGCAGCCAAAACAAGATCAATGCCTCCACCACAACCAAAATCAGCAACTACCTCACCTGGCCGGATATCAGCAAAACTAGTGGGATTGCCACAACCTCGAGAAAGATTAATAGCTAACTTAGGAAGTAAAGCAAGATCCTCTTGGCTATAGAGCCCATGTTCTAAAGCAAAACTTTCAGCTTTTTCTCCGGCCAAAGGACAACAACCTTCAGCTGAGCCACCTTCTTTGGCAAATTGGTCATATCGCACTTTAATTTCTTGTTTTATTTCTGCCGCGGCTTTTGGGGAAGATGTTTTTTCTGGTTCTTCCCATTTGCCACAACATGGCTTTTTCGCTTTGTTCATATTGAATGTTAATTTAATAATTAGCAATGAAAAAATTTTCTTTTACAAAATGTGGTTTGAGCCGATGTTTTTTACAGGTTCTTTGGCAGTTTTTAAGATCGCGGCGAAGCCGCTCAAATTTTTGGGGGCTGGCCGTCGCCGCCGCAGGCGGCAAAATGCGTTCGAACTATTTTCAGAATAGAGCACCAGTAAGGAAAAGTCAAATTTCGGTGGTTCGCCTCGCTTCGCTCGGCGACCAAATTGAACGGAATTTTGGGCGAAAAAATCAGTTGGCGGTTTTGAATTGGTAAAAGAAAATTTTTTCAATTATTAACAATTAACAAAGGAAAAAAATATGAAATACATTATCTACGCTCGCAAAAGTACGGAAGAAGATGACAGGCAGATTTTAAGTATTGAAGCTCAACTTGTTGAGCTAAAAGAATTTGCCGCCAAAGAAAAACTTGAAATTGTCGCCTCGCTATGCGAGGCAAAAACTGCCAAAGAACCTGGACGAATAAAATTCGCCGAAATGTTGTCATTTCTGGAACAAGGGAAAGCAGACGGGATAATTTCGTGGCACCCAGACAGGTTAGCTCGCAATTCCGTGGACGGCGGAAAGATTATCCATTTTGTAGATCGCGGCTTGATTAAGTCCCTCAAATTTCCCACTTTTTGGTTTGAACCGACACCGCAAGGATTATTTATGCTGAACATCGCTTTTGGCCAATCAGAATATTTTGTGGACAATTTGCGAGAGAATGTGAAAAGAGGGTTGCGGCAAAAAATCAGAAACGGCGTCTGGCCCGGCTGGGCGCCAGTGGGTTATTTAAACAATCCTAAAACGAGAATGATTGATATTGACCGAGAAAAATCAAGCAAAGTAAAAAAACTTTTTGAACTATACGCCACTGGCGAATTTACCCTAAAATTTCTCGCAAATTGGTGCAAAGAAAAAAATCTGCGAGGGAATCTTGGCAGAGAGGTAGCTATTAGTAATGTGCAAAAAATTCTACAAAATATTTTCTATATTGGCTTGATGAAATATCGCGGGGAAATTTTTGAGGGACAACACGAGCCGTTAATTTCAAAGAAACTTTTTGATACCTGCCAAGAAGTGATGAGCAAGCGAGGAAAAGTGCAAGAAGTAAGAAAACATAATTTTGCTTTTCTCGGCCTGCTAAAATGCGCTTCTTGCGGAGCAAGTATCACCGCTGAAATCCAGAAGGGACATAATTATTATCGTTGCACTAAGAAAAAAGGAATTTGCCAAGAAAAGCATTATTTGCGCGAGGAACTTTTAGCAGAACAGATTAAATCCTTTCTTCAAAAAGTTTCTTTGTCGAGCCAAAACACGGAAAAAGTTTTGGCGGCGTTGGAAGCAGAGCAAGAACAAGCAAAACAACAAACGCAATCAAAAATAGAAAGTTTAAAAGAACAATTAAACCGAATAGAAACAAAACTTGCGAAATTGCTCGATGTGTTTTTGACAGACGCTTTATCCACAGAAGAATATGCCGCCAAAAAACAGGAATTATTATCGCAAAAGGTAGGGTTTCAAGAAAAAATTAGCGACTTTGAGCAAAAAGGTTTGTCTTGGCTCGAACCGGCTCGCGAATTCGTTTTATCGCTTAATCAAGCCACTAAATTAGTAGAAGCCGAAAACAAAAAAGAAATGGCAACATTTCTGAAAAATATCGGCTCGAACCACATTTTACAAAACCGCCAACTGATTTTTTCGCCCAAAATTCCGTTCAATTTGGTCGCCGAGCGAAGCGAGGCGAACCACCGAAATTTGACTTTTCCTTACTGGTGCGCCTGGCAGGATTCGAACCTGCGACCTACTCCTTAGAAGGGAGTTGCTCTATCCGGCTGAGCTACAGGCACATATATAAACTATCTATCAATTTTTTTTAATACCCCTATTCTCCATCCTTTAATTTTTCTAAACAGATCTTTGTTGTATATTCTAACAGAACATGTACCGTCATAAAGAGGATTCTTCCTGTGTTTTAAAGTAGTGGACTTGATTTGGGTTTTATGAAATTGAGACAATGGAACTTTTGTAATGCTTGACCAATATTTCTCTATATCTTTCCTGCAATGTAACTCATGTATATAGAGATTGATTTTGAACTTTTCTTCTGGAACCTTACATATTGATCTAAACCACTTCATCATTAATTTTATCATTTCTGGATCAGAATTGCTAAAATCTACAACCTCTCCTTTCTTAGTTCCTTCCGCCCAATATAACATGAGTCCTGATAAAAATAAAGGGTTTTTAAATAAAATTCTTGATTCTTTTTTTGCTTCTTCGATAATTAATTTAGTTCTTTCTATCCTTTTCTGTTGGTTTGCCTTCGCTCCATTATAACGACATCTCTCCCGCCCCCTTTTATAAAGATCATCTAACTGTTTAGAAGTCAACTCCACATCCCTTAACCATAAACTTAGAGTACTCTTACATACTGAAATCTTTTTTAAAATTTCACTATAACTCTTTCCTTTCTTCCTTAATTCAACTGCTCTTAATTTTTCTTTTTGTTTCATAAAAATAAACCTCCATCTATTTACTCATATAAAGTATAACATGAAGGTTCATTTTTCTCAAGACTAAACTCCAAAAGTCAATCTTTAAAAGGATTATAGTAATTTTTCGTTTCAACTCGAAATAAATTATTCTCTCTTTCTTCTATATTACCCATAATTTTACCAAGAATATATTCATCAATAGTTATTTCTTCACCAGCTGATTCAACTTGAGTATTGATTACTAAATAAACATTCTTGTAATAAATAAAAGCGCTAAAAGAGAGTAATAAAAAAAGAATTAATCCTAAAATCCAAAAATGGTATTTTTTTAGGAAATAAGATATTTTTTCTGGTGAGATTCTAATCATTATTTTTATTGGGTATAAATTTTAATTCCTAAGATAGTTTCCAAATCACCATCATTAAAATCATCGTCTTCTAATCTATTAATTGATAAACTATCTATTTCTAATAAACGGTAAGGCGGATAAGGACTATCTTCTAAATTAGCTAAAAATTCAAGTAAATCATTAAAGTCACCCCAGAGAGAGATATTTAAACTAAGAAAAGTCCCTCCAATTTCATCATCCGAAGGAATATAAGATTGGGCCGTTTTAATTTCAAAAATATTTCCTGTTTGCTTAGCAATCTTTTCTAAATCAGAAATAAAACCAACTGTTTCCTCTTGTTTTAAAAAAGTCCCTTCAATCATCAATAATTGATCCTGTTTTTCCTGATAACTCTTTCCCAAATCATTAAATAAAAATTCTTTTTGATCTAATTGAGCTAAAATTTCTCGATTAACTAAATATTCCTGAGATGATTCTTTAATCTTCCCTATCAAAGGGGAAATAACAAAATAAATAAAAAGAACTAAGACAACCAAAGCAATCCCCAAGGAACCAATCAATTTTTTTTGAGAATCATTCATTCTATTGCGTTCTCGCCCTCTTCAAAAGAAGGCAACTTAAGAGTGAAACTAAAGTTAATATTAGTTTGCTTAATTAAATTAGTTAAAGGTGACTTTATTTCCTCAAAATAGGAACTTTCTTTTAATAAGTTCTCAAAAACTAAAAGTTTATCCCTATTATCAGCCCAACCATTAAGGTCAATTTGACCAGTAGATGTCCGATAAGAAAAATTAATTAGATAAATTCCAGAAGGAGTAATTTCACTTAATTCTTCTAAAATAGGAACCCAAACGATTAGATTATTCTGCTTAAGATAAATTTTTTTGGCATCTTGATTAAGTCGTTGAATTTTTTCTTCAACTTCAGTCTGAAGCTGAGCCTTTTCATCTCTTTGTCTAACTTCTATTAAATCATTTTGAGTATTAATAAGAATACGCAAACAAAAATAAGCGCTAATTAAAACCAAAATAAAAATTATTAAGATGACTACTAAACGGACAGCTGAAAAAGCTAAAATATGACTTAGTTCAGCCAGTTCTAATTTCTTCTTTTCTTGAGGTGGTAAAAGATTAACCTTAAACATATTATTCTTAAAGTAATTCTCTAAGAGCTAACCCTATGGCGGTGGTATAAACAAAAGATTCTTTTTGATGAATAGTCGTCTCTTTTTTATCTCCTGATAAAAGATTAGTTAACGGGTTCCCCATTTTAACAGGCAATCCTAATTTTTCTGTTAAAACTTCGGGTAAATTATTTAAAAGAGAATCACCTCCACAAAGAATTACTTGACCGATAGCCCCGTCTGGACCATGAACATGAGTAGCGTGTTCATGATAGAAAGAAATATAGCTTTTAATTTTTTTGGCTAAATTATTAATAATTGGTTTAAGAGCCTTATAAACTCTCTTGTCATTCTTCTGATCCAAACCAATCTCTATCTTCAACTTATTGGCTTCTTTCTCATCTACTTTTAACTCTTTAATAATTGATTGATTAAATAGTCGGCCAGAAATATCGATATGAGAGGTAAAACGAATAGCTAAAGCGGAAAAAATAACGAAATTAGTTCCAACTGCCCCCAGATCGACAACAATACTTGGAGTTAAATCATCTTTAGTCATTAAACTTCTAATCACAGCAATTGATTCTGGCTCTAAAGCAATAGGTTTTAGTCCACTTTTTTTCAAAAAACTCAAATAACTGTCTATTAAAACTCGTGGCGCAGCAGCAATTAAAACATCAAGATGATCAATATGTTCAAAAATTGGATCAACAATTTGCCAACCTAGATAAACCTCATTAATACTTAAGGGAATATTAGCATCTGCTTCCCAAGTAATTGCTTTTTCAAGTTCACTCTCTTTCATTTTAGGCAACTGAATAATTCTGGTAAAAACCTTTTCTTCTGGTAAATTACAAACCACTCGTCCATTCCTAAATGGGCTTCCTGTTTGACCAAGGGTTTTTTTAAAAAGATTAATTAATTCTTTTTCTTTTTTTATTTCTCCTTCTTTAACCAGTCCTTGAGGAATTTCTTGATTAACAAAATCAATTAAAGCTAAACCTCCATTCTTTTTTTCAAGCTGAACAGCCTTTAAAGAAATATCACTTAAATCCAAACCGAAAGCTGGTTTTTGCGAAAAATTAAACATTTATCTTATTTTATCATTTTTCCCCTATTAAACCAAGCGATTCATAATTATAACTAACTTCCTTGTCATTCCCGCGAAAGCGGGAATCCAGATTTAATCCCTAGAATGACCTAGAGGTCCGACCTCAAAAAGTAGGAACCTTCAGTAAAGGTTCCGCTTTTTAGGTCCGACCTCTGGTTGTTTGCCATAGGCGTCATTTTAAGGACAACGCCTCTGGCTTCTTCATAATAAACAAATATTTGAACCCTCTTAAATAGAAATTATACTGTCTGGCTCTATCGTGCCAAATACCAGTATTTGATGTCTGATTATGTCTTGTCAAACAGACAATATCCATTGGTTCAAAATATTTTTCCAACCTCTGCCATACTAAAAATCCTGCAGGTGTAAATTTTCTCTTTATCCATTGATCAGCAATAACCCAACCCATCACCTTATCTGGTTTTAGAATTCTCGCAATTTCACTTGCTGTTTTTTCTAATTCATTATAAAATTCTTCACTTTCACAAGATATTTTACCAATACATTTTTCATCATTTGAATATTTAATATTATTAGAATAAGGCGAATCAATAAAAACAAAATCAACACTATTATCTTGAAGCGGGATTCTACGAGAATCGTTTTTAATTACATCAGGCCTTACAATATTAAGATCATATCCGATTACTTTTCTATTTAATTCTTTTGCAACATCAATAGTTGTTCCACTTCCACACATAGGATCAACGACTAAATCACCTTCTTTTGTATATCTCTGCAATAAATTCCAAATTATCATTGCCGGAGTAACGCTATTATATCTATTATTTCCATGTGGCTTATCACCATAATTTTGCCTCAGAAAATCCCAAAGCGTTGTTGATTCTATTTGCATACTTTATTCTTTTATGTCAAAAGTGCGAATGAAGATAGAGTCATCAGCAAATTTATTGATATTTATTTTTAAATCTCTACACATTGCTTTAAATAGTTTAACAAGATAATCACTTGCTAAATCTTTTTGATTTGTAGAAATGTATTCATGTAACTTATTTAAAGTATTTATAACTTCTTTGGAATTTCGAAATACGATAAATATCTCATTAATTGTTTTCATAAATTCAACACTTTTTGTATTATATCTATATGCTACAAAATTTTTCAATGTATCAATTTTAATCTTATGTTGTTCATATTTTCTATGATAAATAATTGAGATAATGACGCCAATGATGCCTGATATTAATGAGGAAATAATTATTATTAAAATTTGTGTTTTTGTATCCATAAATTATTTTAGTATTTTTTTTAAATCATCAATGAATTTATCAAACTCCTTTACTTTATCGCTCGCATCCTGTAATTCTCTGCCAACATAAACACCATCCATTTCATGTTCTAACAATATCCTTGGTTTTGTCGGTCCATTTTTCGGATTAATATCAAGTTCTGGTTTTTTGCCAATTTCTTTATCAATAGTAATAAAATACATTTTAATCGGTTTGGTTATAGGATCTAAGGAAAGCTTAAGTTTCCAATATAAAGTTTGTGCATATCGCTCACGCAAAGAATTTTTGCAGGAAATAATAGATAACACTTTGCCATTTTTAGGGTTATAAATAATAATATCGCCGTCCGGCAAAATAGAATAATCACCATAACGAATAACAATATTGCGATATACCTTACTTATTATCTTATTACCTTGCGATGCTTTTTTTATTTGATCATCAGTAATCAAATCATATCCCAACTTCTTAACCTCTTCTTGTATAAAATAGACGACTAAATTTTCCAGCATGGTCCCACTTTCATTTCGCCAACTTTGTCCTTTGTCTTTTTCACAATTTAGTTGATATAATTCTTTTGTTTTTGTAAGTATCTCAAAAAAATATCTATGCACTTGTTCGTTACCATATTTTTTAGAAAAATCTTCGATAAGAGGAACTACATTTTCTTGAAAATTGTTTGTGAATTTAATCATACTTTTTTTGTTATTAAAATATATTCTGTTGGATAAATGTTAATTTTGTTTTTATCCGTTGCTTTTGCAAAACGACCTGTTTTTTTATTTCTAGTAGATGGTAGATTCTTTGAAGGAATCTTTCTCTTGATGATATCATCAATTCTAAGCCCTAAATTTTGTAATTGTTCAGTAAATACCTCTGCATTTAAAATATTTATACCCTTTAAACTTGTATTACCTATAACAATACAAGACCTTCCACCTTTCTTTAATGTTCTTTTCATTTCCTTAAAACAATGATTCATTTCACTAAAATATATACTTACCTCTTTAGCTGTTTTCTTATCTTTTTTTTCTAAGCTTCGTCTTATATCTTCTGCTATTTCGCTGTTTAAAACTATATCCTTTACTCCATTATGATAAGTACCTATAAACCTTTTTCTAAAATCACTTAAATCTTTGGTATATTTAAACCAAAGAGCAGTAAGTTGATGTAAATCAGCATATTCATACGACGTAACATAAGGTGGAGAAGTAACGATTAAGTTAACTGAATTAGTTTTTACCGGTATCTCTCTTGCATCAGCGCAATATACATCGCAAGTCTTTTCTAAAAATTTTCTTTCTTGTAAAAGATTATAGAAATTAAGATTACCCCTTAACATCATTTTAATCTGTCGTAGAAAAACCATAAATGGTTCAGGTATTTTTTTATCAAAATCCCTTGTTGGTTTATTGCTTTTTTGAAGCCAGATTGAACAATTTTTGAGAATATTTGAAAAACCACAATAGAAAAAATCTCTTACGTCCTGATCCTTTATTCTTGAAATTTCAGAAAAAAGAAAAGCAAGCTCTTTTTTTTTCTCGGGTCCAAACCAATAATCAATCCTTATGTGCTCAGGAACTCTTACTTTTGCATTTCTATTAAAAGAATCTATTTTATTTTTTAATTTTAAGTAATATTTTTCTAATTTAAGGGGTTTAATTGGAGTTTTTTTTGCTTTTGCTATTAAAACTGCAACAGGATTTATATCTACTCCGATTGACTGTCTACCATTAACTTTTGATTCAACTAAAGTTGTTCCACATCCACCAAATGGATCAACTACCAAATCTCCTTTCTTAGTATATCTTTCAATTAATCGAGAAACGATTTGCGGAATAAATTTTGCAGGATAGCGATGATAACCATGAGTGATATATGCAGTATCTTTTCTAGTTTTATCAGCAAAAGCCCAAGAGGAATCAATCTTGATTTTTTTAAATAATTTTATTGTACTTGATTGTTTTAACATAATCTCAATTTTCAAATTATGACCATGTTAATAAAAATTTATCTTCTCCTGTTTTTGTAAATTCAAACAAACAATCTTCGCCTTCTTTTTCAACACTAATCATATTTTCATCTTTTAAACAGTCAACTGTTACCATTTTATTGACAGTCGCAATATTATTGATTTCTTTTTCAGAATAAATTTTATTTTTACAATAAATCTTCTTCATCTATTTACATTTCCTAGAGTTTAATTATTTATATGAGATTCTTCGTCTGCTGGCTCAGAATGACAATGAATTTATACTTTAATAATACCTTCTTAAATGCCTTTGGTCAATCAAAAAAACTGCGTGAAATAACGGTTTTCTACGACGAGGTCTCGTGGATTTTTTTCTATTAAACCAAGCTATTAGAAGAATAATGCGAATTCAAGGTTTCAGGTCCGACCTCGTTAACTCGTTAAAAGAGATTTTAAGTATTTTTTAATTCTTTCTCTATCTTCACTTTCCTTATCCCCTTTGAAATACATCTCAATAAATTCAATCTTTTTTTGCTCTTCAATATGGGAATAAATAATTCGTAAATCTTTCTTCTTTAAATTTTTACAAAAAAATCTGGCCTTAACAATATATATAAAGTCAGTTTTCGTAATAACATTAAAATGTTTGCCAATTCCTAGAGGTGCTTCATTTAAAACTTTTTTAAACTCTTTCAAATCGCTATCCAATGATTTAAATTTCTTGAATAATTTTTTGAAATCTTTTTGAAACTCTATCGTACTCTTAAAGTTCGTCATCGTAATTCCTAATTGAATGATCATCGTCACGATAAAAAACAGTTTCGTAGCTAATTGCTTCGCCTATTTTATGAACTCTCCAGGGAGTATCCGAATGAGAATATTCACTTAATTCCTTGGCGTTTTTCCACGACAGACGATTTAAGACATCATCGATATGTTGAATTTCTTGAGCTGATAAAATTTTCAAGTCAGCCGACCTTCTCGGCAAGTATTTTTTTTGCTCATATTGAAAATGTTTGCTTTTGACTTTTTCTATCTCACCTTTTTCTATCATCTGATCAGTTATTTTTTTAAATTCAATTGGTGTTGGACCGAAATGATTTTTAATATATTTGGCGCCTATAAGTTGTTCTTCAAATTTCTCATAATAGTCAAAATCTATAAAATAGAGCAGTTTATAAATAGCGGTCTCTCCAATATTTGGCCGTGCCCCGGCTTTTTCTAAAATATATAGCAATACTTCTTTAAATTTTTCTACATTTGCTTGAGTCATAATAATTCTCATCTTTGGTTCAACCGTTTTTTTAACTTTCTTTTTTTTCTCAAAATTAACTTTAATTTCTTTTTTACCGCCATTTAACAAATCTTTTAAAGACATGCTGAATATAGACGCTACTTTTTTCGCCTCTGAAATGGTCAATTCCCGTTCATCTTTCTCTATCTGTGTATAGGTTGGTCGAGACATTCCAAGCTCTCCTGCCATATATCCCTGTGAGAAATTATTTTCTTCACGTAACGCCTTGATTTTTTTAAATAGATCTTTAATCATATATATTGATTATATCCCTTGTAAAGAATTCTTGTCAAGTTGATAAGTAAGAATCCTTGACATTGAAACCCAATCTGATAGAATAACATCGAAAAAGGCTTAGTCGAACCTTACTCATAATAAATTAATAAAATTTATGCCTAAAGCTAAAGTCAAAGAGGTTATTGACGGCGACACTGTTCGTCTCCCCTACAATAAGTTCATTAGGCTCGCCAACGTTGATGCACCAGAAAAAAACCAAAAAGGCGGTGCTGCTGCCAAGCACGAGCTTGAAAAACTAGTTGAAAATAAAACTATCAGTTACACAGAAGATGCTATTTCTTATGGACGGATAGTTGGAACAGTAAAAGTGGGCGGTAAAAATGTCAATAACACAATGAAAAAATTTATCAAAAGACAAAAATAATAAAATTTTTGAGCAGGAAGTTATTCGTTTCCTGCTTTTTATTCTTTTCAAATCATTTCAACTTCCAAATTTTCTTCAAATCTTTCATTTATTTGCTTTAGAACTACTTTTTTCTTTTAGCTTCCTCTTTTTAGTTTCTTTTTTAGAAACATAATCAATTATTTTATTCCAATCTAAATCATTATCTGTATAAAATAATTCTATTAAGTCCTTAGTCATCTCGTTTAGTTTTTTGACATATAGACTTTGAAATACTTCATCTCTCTTTTTAGCTTCTTTATCCAATGGCTCAATTATCTTCTTATAAAGTTTATCATCAGCAGATATTAACTCCCAGAATTGTTGACCACATAATTTATAATAGTTTCTTTTATAATCTTTTTTATCCTTTTTGAGTGGTTTATTATCTTTCCCATACATACAACCATTTACACTGATAATTCTTAGTTTTTCGCCTTCTTTTTTTAAAGTTTCTTTTGACTTTTTGAAATTTCCTTTCATAGCGTTTAGCTGATCGCTGTTGCCCCAATTGGGACCAGATTTAATGCCAACAATATACAGTTTATTATCTCTTTTAAAGATAAGGTCAACACTACGAAATTTTACCTGTTCTGCTTTTTTCCCATCAAATATTTGTTTACAAATATGAATAGCAAGATTTTCTAGAAGATCTCCAAAAAATGTTTCTTCTTGTGATGAAAGAAAAGCATCTAATAAGTATTTCGAAAAATCTCCTGCTGTTTGAATATTTTTTGCTTTAAATAGATATGGATTTTTTCTTTTTATTAAGTAATTTAACTTAATTTTTTTGAGACTTAATAATCTTTTCTGATAGAAAGGATGAATAACATCGCTTTCAATAAATTTGTTAAATTGATTGTAATTTAAATTTTTCATAATTGTTGAATGTTTTTATTTATATTTTCTGTGGCTAAATCATAATATTCTTTAAGTATTTCTATACCGATTGAATTCCTATCTAACTCTAAAGCAGTGATTAAGGTCGTTCCTGATCCTAAAAATGGATCTAATACAGTATCGCCTCTTTTTGTAAATAATTTAATAAACCAAGTAGGAAGGCTCTTGGGGAAAACAGCACTATGGTTTTTGTTGCCTGTTTCGGTTGCTAACATCAATACATTTGTTGGATAGGCCATTTCTCTTCCAATCCATTTGGATACATTTTTTCCAAAACCGCTACCAACCCTTGAATCATCTCTTCTCATATCAGTTTTGCTCAAATTCTTTAATCTTGTTTTAGCCCAATCACCCATAGGAACCATAACTTCTTCTTGATACATATTAAATCCTTTTGTTTTATTAAATTGCAATAATCTCTCCCAAGAATCTCTAAATCTATTTGGCCATTTTCCTGGATGACTATTTTTTTTATGCCAGATATATTCTTCTGTCCATAACCATCCTTGTTTTTTCATTTCTAAAATCAACTCTATAACATATACATGTCTTTCACCATTCGTTACTTTTTCCTTTATATTTAATATAAATGTTCCTGTGGGTTTTAAAACTCTTAACAGTTCTTTAGAAATTGGCAAGAACCATTCAACATAACAATCGGGCTTAATTCCTCCATATGTACTATTTCTTTGATCAGCGTAAGGTGGAGAGGTTACAATTAAATCAATGCTGTCTGATTTAAAATTATTTATTACCTCTAAAGAATCACCTAGGTAGATTTCAGCTTTCGTCACTTCTTTTTGAGAAAAAAGATTATTTTTTTTAAATACTTTTTTATTCATATTAACATTAACAAATCTTTAATTTTAGGTTTCTACCTTAATGATACCGCCTTAAGTGTCTTTGGTCAATCAAAAAAACCGCGTGAAATAACGGTTTTCTACAACGAGGTCAGACCTTATTTTGCCGAACCTCTGCTGAGGTGCGGACAAAATAATGTCGGACCTCTACACAACAAACCTCTACACAACTCTAACCTTTACTTTCATCTTGCTCAGCCAAGCGCCTAGAAAAATACCAAAGCTATCTATGAAAACATCTCGAGGAACGCCTTGGCGGCCAAGAATAAAAGTCTGATGATATTCATCAGACATAGCATAAAGAAAAGATAAACTAATAGCTAAAAGTAAAATCTGACTAGGAGTTAATTGATATCCCCTTAAAGCTCGAATTAACAACCAAGTTAAAATAGCATATTCAGTAATATGAGCTATTTTCCGTAAAATAAAATCCCATTGGTTAGGCAAACCAGATTCAAGAAAGGGCTGATGAGAAAGAAAAAAGATAAAACTAGCCCAAATAAAAACTAAAATCCAATTTTTTGTTTTTAAAGACATACTTATTTAAAATATTTAATAAATTCTATAAAAGAACGTGTATTGAGAATATCCTTTTTACTAGCCCAACCCCGGCGAGCTTGAGCAATACCTAATTCCATCATAGGCATATAGCTGAGATGATGGACATCAGTTCCAATGACCATTTTAACACTCATTTCTACGGCCTGACGGATATAAATATCCTTTAAATCCAAACGTTTAGCATGAGCATTAATTTCTAAAGCGGTTCTATTCTTCTTAGCTACTTTTAAGATCTGTTCAAAATCCAATAGATACTCTTCCCTTTTCTGAATCATTCGTCCGGTTGGATGAGCAATAGCGTCAAGATGAGGATTTTCTATAGCCCTAATTAATCTCTGAGTCATATCTTTTTTACTCATCTTAAATTTTGAATGAATTGCTCCATAAACAAAATCTAACTTAGCTAAAACTTCATCTTTAATAGCTAAGCTACCATCAACTTTAATATCAACCTCAGCTCCTTTAATAATCTTAATTCCTGAAAGCTTTTTATTAATTTTATCTATCTCATCCATCTGTTTTAGAAGCCGTTTCTCATCCAAAGCATTAGTGATTTTTAAAAAGCCAGCATGATCAGTAAGAACTATATATTGATAACCCATTTTTTTAGCTGCTTTAGCAAGATCTTCAATTTTCTCGTCTCCATCACTCCAATCACTATGACTATGAGTCTCACCTTTTATATCCTTATATCCAATTAATTCGGGCAACTTATTATTTAAAGCTGCCTCAATCTCTCCAGTATTAGTTCTTAGTTCTGGTTCAATATATGGTAGGCCAATAGCATTGTAAACTTCTTTCTCACTTTTGCCAGCAATTCTCTCCCGACGCATTTCGTGGTCGGGACCCCGACCTTGCGTCGGGGTTTTCTCTTTAATTAGAAAAACTCCATATTCATTTAATTTTAATTTCTTCTTCTTAGCTATTTTTCTAACTAAAATGTTATGTTCTTTGCTTCCAGTAAAATATTGGAGAGCAGCCCCAAAACTTTCTTTTTTAACCACTCTCAAATCACAATCGAGTCCATTTTTTAATCTAACTGACGATTTAGTTAATCCTTGGGCCCAGATTTTAATCACTTCAGGCATTTTAACAAAAAAATTCATTACTTTTTTTGGTTGAGAAGAAATGACTAAAATATCAAGATCACCAATTGTTTCTTTCATTCGCCGAAGCGAACCAGCTGAACTAATTTTTTTTACTTCTGATAATTTCTCGAGTTTATTAATTATTTGTCTAATTATGGATAAAGCCGTCCCTAATGGAAATCTACCTTGACCAGCTTTAACAAACTCAATAGCTTCTAAAATATTTGTTTCACTTTTTTGACCAAAACCCTCTAATCCCCCTATCTTTCCTGTCTTAGCTGCTTTTTCTAAATCTTTAAGATTTCTAATACTTAATTCTTTATAAAGAACTTTGATTTTTCTAGCGCCCAATCCTTCAACAGCTGTTAACTTTTCTAAATCAACCGGACATTCTTTTTTAAGTTTTTGGTAAGTTTTAATCTTTCCGGTTTTGATAAATTCTTCAATCTTCTGAGCAGTAGCCTGACCGATCCCAGAAATCTTTTTTAATTCCTTAAGCCCACCTTGATTATATATCTCCTCAATATTTATTTCCATGGATTCTAAAACCCGAGCCGCTTTATTATACGCTCGGGAACGAAATGAAACTTCATTCATCTCAATAAACTCAGCTATTTGATAAAAAATTTGAGCTATCTCTAAATTCTTCATTTAAATTAAATTTTAACCGTAGGTATATGAATTGTTTGTTTGTCCCTGGAATAAATTTTCTTGTAAATCGCAAAAGGAAAAAGAGCGCTTAATAGGACTATAAAGAAAATACCGACAAAGAGAGTTTCAAAACCAAATCTGGCAGCAATAATTCCACCCAAGGCGCCTGTTATTCCTGTTCCTGTTCCAATTAAAGCAGCCCGAGTACTCCAACTTAAGGCTTCTTTCCCTTTGTCAATATGTCTAGTAAAAATAGCTCCATAAGCCGATATGTTCATACTCATACCAAAGGCATAAAGTATATGAAAGATATAGATATGCCAGATAACCGAAGAAAAAAGATATCCTAAAACAGCTAAAGCCGCTAAAATATTACCAATAACAATGAACCAAAAATCGTCTTTTTCACCATGATTTTTATCTAAATATCTTCCAAAAGGAATTACCGTCAAAGCAATGATAATCCAATATATAGCTGATACATAACCAACTGTCTCAACGCTACCACCTTTTATCCTTTCAGTTAAAAATATGGCAAAAATTGGCGAAACAAAACCCAAACCGCCAACTAAAGTCAAATCTGAAAGAATTAAAACCTTAATTACCTTATTCATTTTTGTTTTCATATTCTTATTGTAGCAAAATTAGTTAATTTCCCCAAGGATGACAAGTAACAACTCTTTTTAATCCCAACCAAAGACCTTTAAAGGCCCCATGTTTTTTTACGGCTTGAACCGTATATTGAGAACAGGTTGGGTAATGCCGACATTGGCCTAAGACACGTAAAATAGGAAAATAACCATGATCAGGCGATATGGTTTTTTGATAAACTTTAATTAAGAATAAGACAATATATTTAATTTTTATGTAATTATTTTATCTTGTATCTCAAAATATCTTGTTCTTTTTGGAAAATCATAGCTATCAAAGCTACTCTAGCCCACATGCCGTTACGTTCTTGACGCCAATAAATTATTCTTGGATCACCACAATAATCCAATTCTACATCAATTTCATCCCTTTTGGGTAAAGGATGCATTAAAATAGATTTTTTCTTCATCAAATTAAGATATTCTGCCTTAAACTTGAATCCTTGACCAACAGACTCATGGCTTTTTTGTTTGTTTTTTCCTTTATCCCATTCATCCTGAATCCGAGTCATATATATGACATCAGCTAAAGGGATAACTTTTTTGAAATTATTTTCTTCTTGATAAGAAATCTTATGGCGCTTAAGAAAATCTTTTATATCTTTTTTCATTCTTAAATGTCGTGGCGAGACAAAAATTAATTTCATATTCTTATAATTCTTCATGAAATACGAAAGAGATCTTACAGTTCTGCCTCTCAATAAATCACCAATCATAATAATAGTCTTGTTATCCACTTTTCTATCAAAAGACTTATAAATAGTATAAATATCGAGCAGGGCTTGAGTTGGATGTTGATCAGGGCCAGACCCACCGCTAATGATTGGAATACGTCGATCAGACCTGTTTAAAACCCAGACTCCCCTTTCCACAGCTTTTGCTTCTGGATGTCTCATAACTATTAAATCAACATAACTGCTAAATGTTCTAATTGAATCCTCCATTGATTCCCCTTTGGCTTCTGAAGAAGTGTTTGGATCACGAATATCTCTGATGCCCATCCCTAAAATTTCCTGAGCTGTCTCGAAAGAAAGAAAAGTTCGACTACTAGGCTGACTGAAAAAATTTAAAGCAAAGGTCCCAAAAAGCAGACTTTTCAAAAATTTCCTACCTTTGTCTCTATTCTTATGAATCAATCTTGCTTTATCAGCCACCTTACAAAGAAGGTCTAAGATTTTTCTATCAAACTGTTGAGAAAACAAAACATGAAAAGGATTACCTGTTTGAGAATTGTTAAGAAAAACAATCTTATCTTTTTCCTCCATGGCAGAAAATTCTCGCCAATTTATCTTATGAGCTCTCTCCTTAATCTCTTTATTATTTGTTTTCATATTTTTACCTTTCTTCTTATTATTTTAATCCATACTTCCTAAAATAAACATTAATTGCTTTAGGATCGCCAAAGAAAATAATTCTAATCCATTTCTTAGCTTGTTCAATATTACCTTGAGAGATTTCTAAGAGAATTAAATTTTCATAAACCCCTTCATAGGGTGGCCAATTTTTAATTGCTCTAAAATATTCTTGTTTTGCCTCCTCAGGTCGATCTGTTTTCCAATAGACCAAACCTAAATTATTAATCGCCTTAGTATATTTATCATAAATCTGATGAGCTACTAAAATTTCTTTCTCGGCCTCGTCATAGCGTCCTTCGAAATAATAAACTGTCCCCATATTGGAACGAGAAAGAACACTATTGGGAGCACATTGAGCAGCTGAGATAAAGAGATTTTTTTCAGTCAGCCAATCAAAACTACGAATAAAACTCATAGACCCATAAAAAAGAATTATCATAGCGATCAAAACAACGACTATGTTCTTACGATACTTACTTAATAAAATTAGTATATAAGCTAAATAAATACATAAACCAACAGAAGGATAATACATTAATCGTTCCCCGGCAATAGTACCAATTGGAAAGATTAAATTAGAAATAATTAAGAAAGGAAAAATAAAAAAAGCCGAAGCTAAAGCCAAAACTGGCCGACGCCTTACAAAAACAAAAATAGTAATAAAGAAGAAGACAAAAATAGCTAAACCCAAAAGAGTTCCTAGATTAAAAAAGCTTTCTACTACTGGGATTTGATTATATGAATAATCAGAACAAAGATTAAAAGGCCAAAACGACTTTTTAATATAGATGAATAGAATATATAGGGCTGTACTAATTCGTCCAAAAAAAGAAGTGAATTTTAAAGGATTTTCAACAATACTAGCATTAGTAACTAAGAAATAAGGACCAAGAACTAAAAGACGAAGAGTGAAGTATATGCTGACTGATAAGAACAGAGGAATAAAATACTTTTCTATAGTTTCTTTAATTTTTAAAAGTTTAATACTTGAATAGTTTTTGTAAAAAACAATAAATAAAGCAATAGGCCAAGCAGCAATAGCTGTCTCCTTGCTAGCAACAGCCAAAAGAAGCCATAAAGCAGTTAACCAAATATTAGTTTTCTTTTTAATAATCTCTAAAAAAGCTAATAAAGAAAAAAATAAAGCTAAGATTTCAGCTCGACCAACAATATTAGCCACCACTTCAGTATGAATCGGTAAAACTAAAAATAAAACAGAAAACAGATAAGCAAGTAATTCCTGTTTAGGAAAAAGACGCCTGATCAGCAAATAAAGCAAGTAACCAGTCCAAGCATAAAGAATTAAGTTAACTAAATGAAAGCTAAACGGCTCAGAACCAAAAAAGGAATAATTAAAAACATAAGTTATTAAAACAACTGGCCGGTAAAGACCAGTTTCAGTTGTCCAATAGCCCATTGTCGCTACCTGAGGTAAATTATTAAGATTTTTAAAAAGTTCAAAGTGAGAAACAATATATCGATCGTCAAAAACGAAATCACCAAAAAGCGTTTGGCCATAAACAAGAAAGACCAAAATAAAACAAAAAGCTAGAAAAGCCAATTTCTTTTGTTTTTTAGTCATCTGTTGGTTTTGTCATTCCCAACTTGATTGGGAATCCAGACCTGGATTCCCGCTTTCGCGGGAATGACACTGAGAGCAAAAATAATACTAAAAAATATATATTCTAAACAAGCTAGCTTGTTTAGAAAAACTTCCTCGTTCCTTGTCTTTAAATATTTTAATTTGACCATATTCACCATCATAACCAGGATCAATATCAACCTTGCTTTGACGAACTCGATTAATACCTTCGGCAATTTCAGGAGAACTAACCCTCTCTATATGTTCTAGATTAACATTTAATAGTATTTCAAATTCTGTCCCAAAATTCTGAATTAGATTCTTATACTCTCTTTTAACTGTCTTAGTACTTGGTCCAACTCCTTTAGCATCAGCAATAATTTCATCTAAAGGAATCATTCGTCTAAAAGGAATCGCTTGATCCGGCTGATATCCTTCATTTCTGTCTGCTAAGTCATCTATTCTATGTAGAGTACCAATCGTTAAGGGCTTCTTACATTTAGGACAAATGCTTTTTATCTTCTTTGATTTTGAAGGAGTTAAGACAATTCCACATTTACGATGACCATCATAATAATACCTACCTTCTTCAGGAAAAAACTCGATTGTCTCTAAAAATTTACTTGGACTACTATTTTTAATAACATCAGCAATCCCCTGATAACTTAAATCAGTGTCAAAAATATTAGCCTCTCGACCAATCCGCCAAGGACTATGGCTATCACTATTAGAAATCAAGGTAATCTTATCTAAAGCTGACCAGCGCCAATTCATTAAAGGATCCGAAGAGATTCCGGTTTCAACCGCGTAGATATAATTAGAATATTCTTCAAAACATTCCTCAATAGAATCAAAACCAGAGTTAGCCCCGAATAAGCTAAACCATGGAGTATATATATGAGCTGGAATAATTAAACAATCACCAGAAATAGTTAAAACAATTTTAAGTAATTCTTTAACATCTAATCCTAGAATAGGACGTCCATCAGACTTAATATTACCAATCCATCCCAAACGAGTATTAATCTTTTCGACTACTTTAAAACTAGGAGCTAGGATAATAACATGAATTTTCCTAACTCGATTATTCTTAGAATAAATACAACTAATCTCACCACTTAATAAAAAACGAGTTGCTTGATCCTGATCATCGCCATTACTATTATCAGGCAACCAATCATCCTTTTTAGAAGTAATTTGAATCTTCTTCTTGAGTTTAAAAAGACCAGGCTCAGCTGGTTCAAGTTTTTCTTTAAGTTCTTTAAGCCAAAGATGATGAGTAAAATCACCTGTCCCTAAAACTTTAATTCCTTTAATTTTGGCCCATTTATTCAAATGGTCAATATCCATATCTCGAGAAGTAGCCCGAGAATATTTAGAATGAATATGTAAATCAGCAACAAATTTCATAAGTTGCTTCCATTATACTCTGCACTGCTTAAAAGTCCAAGAATCAACCAAAACATCAATTGACCTTGTTGAAGAGTCCAGAAAAAATGGTCAAACAGACCAATCAAGAGCAAACAAAGAAAAAGAATAAATAACATGCGATTAGATCTCTGGAATAAAAGCCGATAAAGAAACATTAAAAAGATGATTAATCCAATTAAACCAACTTCACTACTAATCAATAGATAAATATTATGAACTGGCTGATGAATCCAATCATTCAAAAGAGGAAATATTTCTTTCATTTCCCAAACGAAATTACCCAAACCAACTCCTTGCCAAGGAGACTCGTTAATAAGAGAAAAAGATACCTGGTTATAAAAACCACGTAAAGAAATTGTCTGATCTTCTAATGAAAGTGAAAAACGATTAGAAATCTCTGGCCAAGCTAAGATAAAAAACATTGAACAAAGAATAATTAATAATAAAAATATCCCAAGAACTTTTTTCCCTAACTTCCTGTTAAGAATTAAATAAACTAAACTAGATAAAAGAAAAACAAAAATAATAACTCGGGAAAAAGTAAAAAATAAAGCAATAACTAATAATAAATAATTAGTAATTAGTAATAAATTGACAAAAAAGGAGTGTTCTCTTTTCAGCCAGAGATAATAAATAAATAGGATACTGATTAATAAGAAAGTAGCCAAAACATTAGGATGAGGTAAACTACCATAAGGCCGAAGTAAAGTTAAATTCCCAACAACAATTTTAGCCACCCCATCTATTTCTACGCCCAAAGGACTTTCAGTTAGCCATCTTAAACCCAAACTCCTCTGCTGAGCAAACTGTCCTAAAGCAATTAAAGCTTGGAATAACCCACTAGCCACAAAAACCCGAGCTAGACTGTCAAAATCAAATAAATCTTTAAAATTATATTTTAAATAGAAGAATAAACCAGCTAATTCTAGCAACTTAAACCAAGCATAAAAACCTAAAGGTAAATTTCTAGCCTCAATTAAAGAAAACAAACTAACAATTAAAAAAGCTCCTAGCCAAAAACTAGAGCTTTTAATTATATCCTGAGCTCTTCGAAGGATTAAAAATCGCTCTTTCCTTATTCGCCAAATCCAAAGCAAAAAGACCAAAATAAGTAAAATGTCTGTTAGATATAAATAGACACTAGCCCATTCATTAAAACCATCCCCCCATTGATAGATTATCTTCCGTGTCTGAAAAGGCAAACAAAAAACCAAAAGATAAAAGAATATTTTTTCTAAAAGAATCATTTATTCAGTTTCTTAAACTCCTCCCTAACTACCTCCCGATCATCCCAAGGAATCTTTTTCCCATGAGCAAGACACATCCATGGTTCACAACCTTTCCCTGTAATAATAACAACATCTCCTTCTTGAGCTAATTTCAAGGCTCGACGAATAGCTAATCTCCGATCAGTAAATTCTTCAGCCGATTTTTCCTTAAGACCCTTAGAAATATCATTAATAATCACCTGAGGATTTTCATCATAAGGATCTTCATTGGTAATAATAATTTTATCTAAATACTTTTCAGCGATTTTAGCAAACTCGGGTCGCTTCCATTTATCTCGTCCCCCACCAGCTGCCCCTAAAACACCAATAATTTTTCCAGAAAATGATTCTTTAATCATTTGGTAAACCTTTTCTAAAGCATCAGGCGTATGAGCATAATCAACAATAACAGAAAATGGTTCTTTTAAAACTACTTCTAAACGGCCAGGAATACCTTTAACCTTAGCTAAAGATAATTTAATCTGATCCAAAGGAACCTTTTCCATAAGACAAATACTCATAGTCGCTAAAACATTATATAAATTAAATTTTCCTAAAAGATTAACCTTAAAATTCTGTCCATCAACTCTAAAATTTATCCCATGCTGACTTAATTGGTAATTACTCGCCTTAACGGTTACATTCACTTGATCTGAAGATTGGAAATCTATTCCATAACCCCACTTAGCTGCCGCTGGAAACTGAAGAAAGTAGTTTGCATTGGGATCATCTAAATTAACGATTGATTTACCTCTAGTTCGAAGCTGATGGAATAATTTTGCCTTAGCTCTTTTGTAGTTATCAAAACCACCATGACTTTCTAGGTGTTCTTCGGTTAAATTAGTTAAAAGAGTAGTATAAAAACGAATAAAACGTTGACGATGCTGTCTAATTCCTTCCGAAGTTACTTCTAAAATAAGATATTGACAACCAGCCTTGGCAGCCTGACTTAAAAACTTTTGCAATTTAAACCGACCAGGCATAGTCATCTTTAATTCATTTTTCCAAACTTTATCCTTAATCTTAAACTCAATTGAAGAAGCCATAGCTACAGAATGACCAGCATCTTCTAAAACCTGACTAATTAAATGGACAACAGTTGATTTGCCATTAGTCCCAGTAACGCCAATGACTTTAAGTTTTCTATAAGGGAAACCATAAATCAAGGAAGCCACGAAGCTTAACCAGAAATGATAAATTGGCTGAAAAAATTCAAACAATGACTTAGGAATGATTTTTCGACCAAATCTCAGTAATTTCTCTAAATTCATCATAGAATTTTTCGCGCTAGATTATAGACCTTATACCACGTTTTTTGAAAAATCAAATCAAAGCTACCCGGATAAGATACTTCTTGACCGCCAAAACCTTTTTTAAATCGAGTAACACCTGGCCACTTTTCTTCATTAATACCCCAAAAATCGTAATGAGTCAATCCTTTTTCTTTAGCTTTTAAAATTGTTTGCCACTGAAGAAGATAGGGTGCCATCAACTGACGATGATTATAATCTGAAGCGCCGTGGAGATAGGTAGCTGTTTGACCAAAAAAACAAATTAAATTGGCGGCTATAACCTTATTCTGATAATAAGCTAAAAATAACTTAGCCAGACCTCTTTTTAACAGCTTTTGATAATATTTTCGGGGATGTAGAAAAAACCTGTCCCTCTTAGCAGTTTGTTTTAATAATCTGATAAAGTCATCTAACCCCTCCTCTGATTCTTTAATCTCAATTCCCTTTTTCTGAGCCAAACAAATATTATATCTCGTCTTCTGATGCATTTGTTTTAATAATTCTTTTTCTGATTTAGATATATCTAGAATTACTGTCTTAACTGGTTGAATTTGTTTTGAGGATTTAACGAAGAATTTAAGGTCGGACCTCTGTTGAGGTCGGACCTTAAATTCTTCTAGCTCTATCTTAAAAAAAATACTCCCCTCTTGATGAGCAATCTCTTTAACTTGTTCTATAAAATTATTAAAATCCCCTTGACCAATTGGACCTCGAGGACAATACAAATAGTTTTTGCCTAAATTTATATCATGCTTAATAACTAATCCTTTTAAACCCTGTGTCTCAATCCGCCAAATTTTCCGATTCATAGATTCCTGTAATTCTCCCCATTGCCAAGATTGCAAAAAACAACCCTCATTTTCAACTATAAATTGATTCCATTGTTCTTTGTTGGTTTGAATATCCATAACTCATAAAGGTCAGACCTCATTTTGTCCGAACCTTTACTGAAGGTTCGGCAAAATGAGGTCTGACCTTTAACTTTGTCCTAAAATCCTTAAGGCCTCTTTAATCCTATTCTCTATTTCTTTTACCTTAACTGGTACTTGTTTAAGAGCTTGATTAGCTTGGTAATTAGAATATCCCAAGCTGACTAAAGCATCAGCTGCCTCATCGTCAGAAACTAATTTACGAACATCTGAACCAGAAACTAATATCTTACTTCTTAATTCTAAAATAACTCTTTCAGCTATTTTTTTACCAATTCCAGAAACTTTAGTTAAAAGATTAACTTGACCACTAGCAATTGAAGCCTTTAAGTCCTTAATTGAAGAAACGGAAAGAATAGACGAAGCAGCTTTAGGTCCAATCCCGCTGATTGAAATCAAAAGTTCAAAGAATTCCAATTCTTCAAGAGTTAAAAAACCATATAAATCTAACATATTCTCTCTAATATAGAGGTGAATAAAGAGCTTAATTTCTTGATCAACAACCAACTTATCTAAAACAGAAATAGTACAAAAAACCTTATACCCAACTCCGCCTACATTAATAATAGCGAACTTATTTGTTTTTAATTCTATTTTACCTTGAAGTGAAGCAATCATATAATAGAAACAATAGCATACTCTTGCTTATTTTTAAAGTTTCACTTATACTTCTTTTATGCCTATAACAAAATCAGCTCAAAAAGCCCTTCGCCAAAATCGCACTAGACGGGTCTTTAACGTACGTAAATTGAAAAAAATGAAAAAATTAATCAAACAAAGCAATACTTTGATTAAAGAAAAACAAAAAGATGCCGCTCTTAAGCTTTTACCTGAAATTTATAAAGCTATTGATAAATCGGCTAAACGGGGAATAATTAAAAAAAATACGGCCAATCGTAAAAAATCACGGTTAACAAAAGCGATTGAGAGGATATAATTGGGGATAACGTTTACTTGACAGAGAGCCCTGATCCTGATAGTCTAATACTGTGCCCATGGGTACAATAACACGACATTTAAAACCTTTTATTGGCTGTTTAAAGACCAGTATCGAAAGAAGTAATAAAAAACTGCTGCTAGCAGCAGTTGTTTTATTTGGTCTAGGGTCTATCTTAGTTAGCCCAGTTAAAGGAACCGAACAAATTATTTTACAATATTTTGATAACAATCAATCAAATATTGTTGAACAAACAAAATCATTTACTAGTAATCAAGCTTCCTTAACAGCTAATACTCTAGCCGCTTTAATTAATCAACCAGAATCAGAAGAATTTTATCAAGAATCTAGTTTAATAACCTTTCAAGAAAACGCCCTTTTAGGACAAACCACTCCTATTACAACTATCAGTCAAGAGCCTAGAGGAGAAATTATTACTTATACTGTCCAAGAAGGAGATATGCCTTCCAGTATTGCCGCTAGTTTTGGTATTAGTTTAAATACTCTACTTTGGTCTAATGATCTAAAAGAAACAAGTTTAATCCGACCAGGCGATGAATTAACCATCTTGCCAATTAATGGTTTGGTCCATCGAGTTAACAGCGGAGATACCATTGGCGCTATTGCTACTAAATACAAAGCTAACACGGAAAAAATTATTGCCTTTAATGATTTACCGGCTGATGGAGCAATTCAAATCAATCAGAAACTAATTATCCCTGACGGACAAATACCAGTTATCCAGACAGTCAGCCAAATTGTCAGTCAAACTTATACTGCTGGCCCAGGCACGGGTAAAAGTCGCATCTTCCCTTATGGTCAATGTACTTGGTATATAGCTCAAAAAACAATCGTTCCTTGGTCAGGCCATGCTAAATCATGGTTGGCCAATGCCAGAGCAGCTGGTTACAAAACTGGCAGCGCGCCCCAGGCTGGCGCCATTATGGTTCTAACTGAAGGCGGCTGGATGGGAAGATTATACGGCCATGTTGCCTATGTTGAATCGGTTAATGGTAGTTGGGTAACTATCTCTGAAATGAACTATACTGGTTGGGCTCGAAAAAGTGTCCGAACTCTCAAAACCAATGACTCGCGTATCCGAGGATA
This sequence comes from Patescibacteria group bacterium, assembly GCA_018820085.1. Classification (GTDB taxonomy): domain Bacteria; phylum Patescibacteriota; class Minisyncoccia; order Portnoybacterales; family UBA2143; genus JAHJOV01. The sequence goes on along the minus strand of JAHJOV010000010.1, from coordinate 13,327 downwards.
CATCTATTAGTGTCATTCCCGCGAAAGCGGGAATCCAAAACTGGATTCCCAATCAAGTTGGGAATGACAAAATACAAAAAACTGCCTCTCAGGCAGTTTTTTAATCAACACTCTTTTAAAATTATATCTTAAAATTATTAAAAACCTTTTTATCAATACCTAATTCTGATCCTGCCTTAGCTATTTCCTCATTAAATCTTTTCTTTATCAAACAAAAATATTCCTTGCCAAACTTAGCCTGCATTGCTTCTATACTGAAATTACCTTGTTGATCAGAAAATTCAGCTTGAACTTTTCTAAAAATATCATTTTTCTTAAAATATTGAAAAATTTCTTCTGATTTCTCGATTAATTCACCTACTTTCTCTTTAGCTTGATCAGAATAAACATATTCATCTAAAACTTTTACTCCTTCCATTACATTTTCAAAATTAGCTTCTAAGATAGTAATACCTTTCTTTTTAGCAGCTTCTTGATCTTCATTCATGTCTTTTTCATTAAATCTAAAAGTAATATTTTTGAAGCCGACATTAGATACCATATCCGCATCAGAAACAGTTCTATCAATATCATCTTCTGCTTCCGGAAATCTTTCACCTTTGTTCATAAGTATAAGATACGGATGATTCATATGACGATCAATCGCCTCTTTTACTTTAATAATCATCTTTTCATTAACTTCAACCCCATTAATTTTTTGCCCCTTTAATTTTTCTAACATCTCTCCTGCTCGATCTGATCCTCTTTTATGATGTTTTAAAAGCCATTCATTATAATTCTCAAAAAGCAAAGAATCCATTTTGCCAATATCATGAAGCTTAATGGCTATTTTAGTTATTGTCCTATCTTTCGATGATAAACCAGGATGCGCTTTAATTAATTCGTCGCCAAATTGATCAACATTTTTTTCGTGCGTTTCTAAATTGTCCCGCATATTTTTTAATCGAGGATCTCTTTTTTCTACGCTATCATAGAACTCTTTTTTTAGTTCAATAACCTTAGTATATTCTTGCTGTTCTTTTTTTCTGGAAAAGCAATAATCTTTCCTAATCTTCCATCAGGTTTTTTTATCTCTATCTCATCTTCAAAAATGGGCTCTTCTGTTTTTTTAGAAAAATCTAAATCAGACATTTTTTTCCTTACATTTAATACAACGTTTAGCTTCAGGAACTACCTCTAATCGCTTGGGTTCAATCTCAAGACTACAAGCCTCACAAATCCCGTATTTTCCATTATTCATCTTTATTAAAGCCTCTTCTATTTTTTTAAGACGTATTTCTAAAGTATGTTCAATAGGCAATAAGGTTTCATAAGCCTCTATTCTTTCGGCATTTTCATCAACACTAGAATGATCCTCCCCTAAAAAAGGTAGATTAGTTAACCAATTCCATTTTCTTTTGGGATCTTTTTCAGCAAAAGAACTGAGATCTTTTGTCAGCTTCTTTTTTTCTATTTCTAATAATTTTTTAAGTTGTTTTAATTCTTTCTTATCCATCTTAATTATATACTACCATAAAAAACCTTTGTCAACAAGGACATCTTAAGCGTAAGCGTTTCAAATAGTGTTGGTGAAAAGTAGGAATCTGCATGTGAGGTCAGACCTTCAGTAAAGGTCTGACCTCTGCGAAATGTGGCAATAATTCACAATCCGAGGTCGGACCTTATTTTGCCGAACCTCTGCTGAGGTGCGGACAAAATAATGTACGACCTCTAAAATTAAAATAACCTTTTTATGTTACTGCAAATAAAAAAATAAGGGACTATCTTTTGATAGTCCCATTATTTATTATTTTTAGGGGGGTCATAATAGAGCTTGTAGTATATTACTTTTAAGCTTTATAACCCTCCGGTTTTGATGAAAATAAGATGTTACCGCACTTATTTTTTTTTAAACCTCCTTGTGCGATTCACAATCATGTATTTCTAGCAAAACATTTTATGTTATACCAACTATACGCTCCCCTCCAGAAGCATATTTTAAAGAACTGCCTTTCACTAGCACAGCTAGTACAACTGCCCTCATTGGATCAGACATCTTAAGGACATTATTATTGTACCAATTTTACCAACTTAGTGTCAACCCTATCTTTTCCACAACTTATCCACTGATAATAGAATCTATAATCTCTTGTAAAGATTCTTGAGAATTACTGATAATTAAATAATTTTCTATTAGAGCATAAGAATATTGAACTGAAGAATCTAAAATAGGACTTAATAGAGTTATGCTAATCTGACGATAATCTTCAATGGATATATTGAAATCCTTATTCATTTCTGGCTTAATTTTATCTAAAAATTGGCTTATTTCAGCCAAACCTCCTTTTTTCTTTAAAACTATCAAGAAGGGTAAGTCCGTATTGTTGTTAGCTGGTAAGGTGATCAAAGCAGCTTGAGATTTAAATAAAGGTAGAATATCACTTGAAAAGCTTAATTCTGCTTGATTAAAATACTGATTTAACCTATTAATTGCTTCTTGTCCAAAAAAGCTTTTCTCCCCTAAGGATTGAATAAGAGAAGAAACCTGTGGATAAATATCTACTTGATTGATAATAGCATAAGCAGTAGCATCTTTAGGAATCAAATCTGCAAAAGATTGTCTTTGAGAAACTAAAAACCAATAATTTAAACCTGAAGCAACAACTATTAAAATTAAAAAAAGACTTAAAAACAGCCATTTCTTAGAAGACTGTTTTGATTCTCCTCCTGTTTGGCTTTTTCGTAGATCTATATTGGAATCTTTAGCTATTTTAGTAATAGGTATTTGCGACATGTTTATTCATTTAATAAAGCATCAATGGTAGCGAACATACTCTCTCGGGAGGTTGAAAGAACCAGATTCTCAGGTACTAAACCGTAGTCTAAACTCAAATCAGGTGTATCAAAATTCATATAACGGATATAGACATCATTATGAGTATTGTCTTGGAATTCTTCAGTGGCTGGAACAGGTATTTCATCTACTAAAATCATTGACTTAATATCATTTAAAGCAGTTGTTTCCCAAGCTTTAAGGTCTTGAACTAATGTTTCACCTTCCCCCATTTTAATAATCAGACCTAAACGATTGCCCTCTGATTGATTGTAAAAAAATAAAGTATAATCACCCGTCGCAATAGAAAATATCTGCTCTGGGATACTTATCCCCAGAGCTAACATTAAAGTACTCAAATCAGCGTATCTTGTTTCTGCTTGATCAATTAACTTTACCAAAACACGTTTAAAAGTATCATTCTCTTGCTCTTGAGCAGCTAAAACTTTTAATTGGCCAATAAGCAAATTCTCTTGTCCAGCAATTAGCTCAATTGTTTCAGTAGTAGCTACTGGAATAATTGAACTTGGTTCCCGAGGTTCAACTACTATAATTGGCTCATCTATAATTGGCTCATCTATTTCTTCTTCAACAACAATAATTGGAGGGGCCGGTCGAACATAATTCCACCAATAAAAAAACCCGCCAATACCACTAATAATTACAATAACAACTAAAGTTAAAAGTACAAAAGTTGGTTTTCCTTGTTTTTTAACTATCTTAATTTTAGACTTTAAAGTCAAGGGCGCTGAAACTACTGGTAACCCAGCTGGTGGAGCATTATGTGGAACAGTATTAGAAATAGACGGATGTTTTCCTTTTAAATCAGCCATATCCCCAACCATAGTTCTAATAAGAGAACTATCAATTGATGCCTCTTTAACAAGCTTAGTTATCTGGCTTACTTTATTTAATTGAGTCTTCTCCTTTATCGTGTCCATTATTGCTAATATTCTTAAGAGTCAAACTAATCCGGCCAAAATCATCAATTCTTTTAACTTTAACCGGAACTACTTGCCCAACTTTAACAATGTCTTCGACTTTTTCTACTCGATAATCAGCTAATTCTGAAATATGAGCTAAACCTTCCTGACCAGGCAAAACTTCAATAAAAGCGCCAAAATCAGTAATTTTAGTCACTCGACCTTGAAAAACTTCACCAGGTTCAACTTCTCGAGTTAAATCTTTAATCCATTCAAACGCTTTTTTACCACTCTCTTCATTAAGAGAAGTAATACTAATTAAACCATCATCTTCAATATCAACTTTAGCGCCAGTCTTATCAACAATTTCATTAATCATCTTACCACCCGCGCCAATAACAGTCCTAATCTTGTCTTTATCAATCTGAATAGTCATAATCCGAGGAGCTAAAGGAGAAAGTTGAACTCGCGGCTCTTTAATTACTTTTTCCATATCCTCAATGATACCAAGACGAGCTTTTTTAGCTTGAACAAAAGTCTTTTTAAGAATGTCTAGAGTAACTCCATCTATTTTAACATCCATTTGACATCCTGTCACCCCATATTTAGTTCCAGCCACTTTACAATCCATATCTCCATGATGATCTTCTGGTCCCTGAATATCAGTTAAAACTTTATAATGTTCATCTGATTCCATCATTAGTCCCATGGCAATTCCGCTGATATGCGTTTTAATCGGTACACCTGCATCCATTAGAGCTAAACTAGAACCACTGACCGAAGCCATTGAAGAAGATCCATTAGAAGAAAGGATTTCAGAAACCAAACGAATGACATAAGGGAAATCTTCCTTTTTAGGAATCAAAGGCAAAAGAGATTTTTCAGCTAAAGCGCCATGACCAATGTCTCTTCGACCCGGACCACCAAGACGACCAGTTTCGCCAACAGAATAAGGAGGAAAATTGTAATGATGCATAAATTGTTTAACCGTATCAAATTTCATGCCGTCAATTGTTTGTCCTTCACTTGGCCCACCCAGTGTTACAACTGAAAGAGCTTGAGTGGTTCCTCGATTAAACAAAGCTGAACCATGAGTTCGATCTAAAAAAGCAACTTGAACTTTAATTGGCCGAACTTCATCCATTCCACGACCATCTGGTCGCTTATCATTTTTAAGAATGTTTTGATGAACTAAATCATCAACTAAATCATTAAATATTTCTCGAATTTCCCCCTCTCGGCTATCTTCCTTGTTATCTAGTTCTTTAATTAATCCTATTTCTAAAATAACTAAATCTTTAGCCCGCTCAACCTTATCTGCCTGATAAACGGCTTTTTCTAACTTATCAGCAAGCCAATTTTCAACTTCCTTAACTAATTTTTGATCTGTCTTTTTAATCTCTAAATCTATTTTTTCCTTACCTAATTCTTCGACGATTTCTTTTTGAAAATCAATAATTTTTTTAATATGAGGTTGAGTAAATTCTATAGCAGCTAAAAGTATTTCTTCAGGCACCTGAGAAGCGCCACATTCAAGCATATTAATTTTATCATCTTTGCCAGCTACAATCAAATCAAAATCACTCTTTTCTCTAGCTTGATATGTTGGATTTAAAACCCATTTTTGATCAAGACCAGCTTGACCATTTGAAGAACGACCAATTCTCATTCCAGCTACTAAGCCACTCCAAGGAATATCTGAAATTCCCAAAGCTAAAGAAGTAGCAATCAAAGCAGGAATATCAGAATCGTTCTCTTTATCAAAAGAAAGAACTGTTAAAACAACCTGGATAGAATTCCTAATCTTCTGATTAAAACCAGGTCGAATAACTCGATCGATCATCCGCCCAATCAAAATTGACTCATCAGAAGGTCGGCCTTCTCGTTTGACAAAACGACCACTTTTAATCTTACCAGCCGCATAAAGTCTTTCTTCATACTCAACTGAAAGAGGCAGATAGTCTGCGTTGGATGGATCTTTATCTATAACAACTGTAGCTAAAACAGTAGTTTGGCCATAGGTAAGCAAAGCAGAACCATTAGCTTGACCAGCTAATTGACCGATTTCTACTTTTAGTTCACGACCAGCCCAATCTGTTTTAAATTGTTTAGGCTTCATATATTAGAACGGCCTATTGTTAATACAAGCTTCAGTTTTCGTACAGGCTTCTATTCAGAGTTATTCTAAACAGAAGCCTAAACGAAATATCCTGATATCAAGATTAATAATAGAACGCTTATTTATTCCCCCGACTTTTTATTAAATACTTATTTTCTTCCTGACTCAAATCAACGAAATCATCAACTGCTTCTTTTAGTTTGGCTGAAGCACTCTTTTCAAAAGCAATCGCTTCCGTCTGAATCCCTTTGTTTAATTTAAGATACTCTACCAAAGGCACAAAATCGCCATCGCCAGTAACTAAAACGATTGCATCAACTAAACTTGAAAACTTAATAGCATCAACAGTAATACCAACATCCCAATCGCCTTTTTTCATACCTCCAGCAAAGACCTGTAAATCTTTCATTTTTACTTCTAGGCCAGATTTAACTAAAGCATCAAAGAATGTCTTTTCTTCTGGAGTTTCGGTATGGATAACATAAGCAATGGCTCGAATCAATTTTCTTGAACCAACTGCTGTTTTTAAAACCTCTTTGAAATTAACCCGAGCACCATAAATATTCTTAGCTGAATGATACATATTTTGCACATCCATTAATACAGCTACTCGCTGTTCTTTGTGTTTTATGATATTCATTAACGTTTTAATCCTAACTTTTTAATTATTTTCTTATAACGTTTTTCATCCTCATTGCTAAGATAATCCAAAAGTCGTTTTCTCTTAGAAACCATCTTTAAAAGACCCCGACGAGAGTGATTATCTTTAGGATGTTTTTTTAAATGTTTAGTTAATTCTTCAATCTGCGTAGTAAAAATAGCCACTTGAACTTCTGATGAACCAGTGTCCTTTTCATGCGCCTTATACTCATCAATTAACTTAATTTTCTTAGTTGGTTTTATCATGTTTTTTTATTGTAACAAAGAAACAAAAAAAAGGCAAATCCCCGCCTGTCTAGTGCCCCCATCAGGAATCGAACCTGAAACCTTGACGTTAAGAGCGTCCTGCTCTGCCGATTGAGCTATGGAGGCATTAATTTTTAATTTTATTCTGGCAAATTAATTGGTCGTGGTACTTCCTTTAACGATTTCCATTCTTTTTGAGTCAATCCCACCTTAGAGTCAATATCACCCAAAACAGCTTTAACCCAGCCGAATGTTCTATGTCGCATATCTGTGCCTTTCGGGACCAAAATTTTTATCGTACCGTAGTATAGATTATTCTTCTTATATCCTTTATTTGGTGGCTTAACAAAACTCTTTCCAAAATTATCTACAGGAATGCCTGTTAAATTAGACCAAAACTTTTTAATCTCCTGATCACTTTGCTGAGAATAAATATTCAAATAAGCTTTTAAATTTTTAGGCGAAACCTCAAATACTCTTTCGAACCATTTTACCATAAAAAGGATAAGGTGAGGATCTGAATTACATACGCAAAAATTATTTGTTTTAGCTCCTTCAGCCCAATAAAGAGCTGCGCCAAAAAGCTGATAAGTATCCCAAAATAAAGGCGTCTGGACCTCCTTCTCAGCTTTTTTAATTATCTCCGCTATCTCTCTTTTTCTTCTTTCTTTTTGACTCTGAGACCCTCTGGCTAGAAGCATAACCTGTCTTGTATAAAGACGTTCCTTGTCTTTAGGGCTCAAGAGAACATTTATACACCAAGATCGAACAGTACTTTTAGCAACATCTAATTTTTCTGATATTTCTCTATAACTCCAACCCTTCTTACGAAGCGTGATGGCTTGTCTTTTAAGTTTTGAATAATTTTTATCCTCCATGAGCGCCTAGCAGGACTCGAACCCGCAACCTTCACGTCCGAAGCGTGACGCTCTATCCGATTGAGCTATAGGCGCATAACAATATCTTATCCTGAAAATATGATTTAGTCAATCCAGCCAAACGAGATAAATTGCTAAAATCCTGTTTTTAAACTATGATATATGTATTATAACATTACCCAAAGAGGTTAAAAGTGTTTTAAATAAATTAGAGAAAAGCGGATTTGAGGCCTACGCTGTAGGCGGTTGCGTCCGTGATCTTTTACTTGCCCGCCATAGCCCAAAGGGCGAAGGAGGGATCGACACAGAACCTAAGGATTGGGACACTACAACCAATGCTCAGCCTGAACAAATTCAGAAAATATTCCCCGACAGCTTTTATGAAAACAAATTTGGCACGGTTACAGTTAAAACAAAAAGCAAGAAGAAGAATCTCAAAGAAATTGAAATTACTACTTACCGAACCGAACAAAACTATACTGACAAGCGTCATCCCGACAAAATCAGTTTCACTGGCGACGCTAAAAAGGATTTAGCCCGTCGTGACTTCACTATCAACGCTTTAGCTTTAAACAAAAAAGGGGACATCCTTGATCCCTTTAAAGGACAAAAAGATTTAGAAAAAAAGATTATTCGGGCTGTAGGCGAGGCCAAAGAACGATTTAACGAAGATGCCCTTCGCATGCTTAGAGCCATCCGTTTTGCTGTAGAGCTAAATTTTAAAATTGAACCTAAAACTCTTAAAGCCATAAAAGAGAATGCCAGTTGGCTTCAAGCTATTGCTAAAGAAAGAATCAGAGACGAACTAATTAAAATGATTATGACCAGCGTGCCAGATCAAGCTATTGAGTTATTAAAAGAAACTGGCCTGCTTAAATATGTTATTCCAGAACTAGAAAAGGGGATTGGCATTGATCAAAACTTACATCATATTTACACTGTTTACCAACACGCAGTTCTCTCTTTAAAATTTGCGGCTAAAAGAAAATATAACTTAGAAGTTCGATTAGCTGCCCTACTCCATGACATTGCCAAACCCCAAGTAAAACAAGGCCAAGGCCCAAAAGCTACTTTTTATAATCATGATCATTTGGGTTCTAAATTTACTATTAATGTTTTGTCCCGACTCAAATTCCCTAAAAAGATAATTGAAAAAACAGCTCATTTGGTTCGCAATCATATGTTTGTTTACGGAGTTGATGAAGTCACTGAAGCCGGAGTGCGACGATTATTGCGTCGAGTTAATCCAAAAAACATGGATGATTTAATAAATTTAAGAGTCGCTGACCGATTAGGTAGTGGCTGTCCTAAAGCTATTCCTTACAAACTCCGCCACCTTCAATATCTGATTGAAAAAGTTTCCAAAGACCCTATCTCCGCTAAAATGCTTAAAATTGACGGCAATGATTTAATGAAACTACTTAAAATAGAAGGTGGGCCAAAATTAGGATTGCTTATTGAAGCTCTTTTAGCTGAAGTTTTAGAAGACCCAAAACTCAATACCAAAACCAAACTTTCTAAAAAAGCGATGGAATTAAGCAAACTTTCAGATAAAGAATTAAAAGAAAAAACTAAAATAGTCAAAGAAAAAAAACAAGAAGTTGATCTAGAAATAAAAGACAAACACTGGGTTAAATGAAAAAAAACAAGACAAAAAGATATTTAGTTATTGGAGGAGCTGGTTTTATTGGCTCTAATCTAACCGATGAATTGATTCAATTGAAACAACAAGTAATTATTTTAGATAATCTTTCCACTGGCAAAAAAGAAAATATAAATCTTAAAGCTAAGTTTGTTAAAGCGGATATAAGGAACTTGAAGCAAATCTCTCCTTATTTCAAAAACATTGATGGAGTATTTTTATTAGCCGCCCTGCCTAGCATTCAATACTCAATAGATTTCCCAGTTGAAGCTAATCGCAATAATGTCGAAGGTGTTTTAAATGTATTAGAGGCTAGTCAAAAAGAGAACATTAAAAGAATCGTTTATTCTTCTTCTTGTTCAATCTATGGTGACCCTAATAAGTTGCCAGTAAAAGAAACCGCTAATCCCGATCCATTAAGTCCTTATGCTCTTCAAAAATATATTGGCGAAGAATACTGTCGTTTGTTTTCTACAATTCATAATTTAGAAACTGTTTCTTTAAGATACTTTAATGTTTATGGTCCTAGGATGGATAATAAAGGAGCTTATACATCAGCTCTATCTATTTTTATGAAACAAAAAGCCAACAACCAACCTCTAACTATTACTGGCGATGGCACCCAAACCAGAGATTTGATTCATGTTAATGATATAGCCAAAGCCAATATCTTAGCTATGAATAGCAAAAAAGTTGGCCAAGGTGAAGCTATAAACATCGGGTCTGGTAAAAACTACAGTATTAATCAAATAGCTAAAATGATTAGTGATAAAATAAAATATATTTCACCTCGGATTGAACCACATGATAGTTTAGCTGATAATTCCCTAGCTAAGAAATTACTCAATTGGCAGCCAAAAATGAAATTAGAACAGGGGATTAGGGAATTATTGAAAATTGGATAAAATAATATGTTTATTTTCTTAGATGAATCTGGCAATTTTACAGGAGATAAAGAACCCTATTTCATTATAGGAGGATTTATTACTAATAATCCCAAAAGAACAACTAAAGCCTTTAGAAAATGGCAACATACGAAATTTCCAAAAAAAATACGGCGCAAAAACGAAGTTAAATTTTCTGACACAGGATTGAATGAAAAACTTCGTTTAAAAACTATAGAATATTTCAGCAAACAAGATATTCGTATATTTTACACCTTTCTCAAAAAGTCCAATATTCCCTTAGAATATCGTAAGAAAAAAGGATTAGAAAGCGGACTCCTCTATACTGAAATTATTGCTCAAACACTTGATCTTCTCTTGCCAACAACTGATTCAGAATTTAGAGTGTTTCGAGATCAAAGACATTTAAAACGAGTTTCTCAAACAAAATTTAATAAACTTCTAAAACCAGCATTATTACCTAATCTCCCAGCTAAAGCGATACTTCAAATTAAAGCGATAGACTCATCTACTGACACTAATATTCAAATAGCTGATTGGATATGTGGAGCACTTTTCAGATATTACAATGAAGGTAAAAATGGAAAAGAGTTCTTTTTATTACTTAAGAATAATATTATAGAATCCGGACATTGTGAACTCTTTAAAGATTATTGGACAAACAAAAAATCCCGATAAATTATCGGAATCTTTTGTAGAGTGGCGTCTCCTGAGATGGACTCCCGAGCTTAGACCTCCACACCTGTGAAGGGAACACCCGAGCACCTCAAAAGGTATTATTACCAACTCTGCTAAGAGTTTATCATGTTTAATTAAACCTTGTCAAGTCCTATTAAATGGCTTAATAAAGTTAAAACGGAGCGTGGCCTAGTGGCTAGGGCGCCCCGCAGTACTGCGGGGAGATTCGCGGGTTCAAGTCCCGCCGCTCCGACCAATTTATAAAATCCAACAAAATAATCCATTTATATCTATGAACAATAAATTTGAACAAGGCGAACCCAAGGAAACTCAAAAAGAACCAATTGAGCTAATCAAAGAAGGAGAAGTGTTCCCTGTGCAAAAAATCCAGGATGAGATTATAACCGAATTAGGCAGACCTGGCGATCCAATCCATGTTTACAGTCGGGACATCTTTTTTGAAAAAATGGGACGGGGAGAAATTAACGAGCAAGATTTTAAAAGATTTGTAAAAAAGAAAAAATGGCCATTAAGCGAAGGGAATGAATCAAATACCATAATAAATCTCTTTGGACAAATAAAGAATGACCCGGAAGACGCCCGCCAAATAAAAGGGATTATTGCTTGGTTAATTAGGAGTGATTTTTCATTAAGAGACGAAGTTAAAGAATCTGATTTGAGGAAATTTTTGAAAAAATATTCTGAACCAATTAGTTTTGAAAATGATATCAAAAAATTTTTAACTAAGCTAACCGTAAAAGGTGAAGACAAGAATTCGGCTTTAGTTGTTGATAAAAGAGAGCAATACAGAAAAGTGGTTTTAAAACTAATGAAATTGGTTTACGGAGAAAGATATAAATATTGGGAACAATTTAAAATACTTCAAAAAGCAGCTCGAGGAGAATAACAAAAAAAAAGAACTATGAATCAACAGATGTAAATAGTATTAAAGATTAACGGTAAGGGCTTATAGTACAGTGGTAGTACGCTGCATTCGCATTGCAGAGACGTGGGTTCAATTCCCGCTAAGTCCACTTGATTAAAAGCTATAAATAAATTAATATCTTAAATATACATTTATGATTGAAAACGACAATAAACAAGATGAATTAGTTGATTTAAGTGACGCGCTTAAAGATTCTGATGACAGCGTAAAGGTTCAAAAAGAACAACAATCTAGTCAAGTTTTTTATCCCGGAACTCCAAAAATTATTCAATGGACGATCAAGTATTCGGGCGGCCTAATCAAAAATGAAAAACAAGCGAATTATGTTTTGATTGGATTTGTGGCTGTATTAGTTATTATCATACTAATTTTATTCTTTAGTGGAGGTAAAAATCAAATTGAAGTACCACCATTAAGAACGCCTACACTACCCTAAAAAATATTAAACAATTACGATATGTCTTTAAAAAAGTTATCCAAATCAAAAGGATTTACCCTAATTGAACTTTTGGTAGTTATTACTATTATTGGACTTTTGGCTTCTATAGTTTTAGTAAGTCTAAATTCTGCACGGGCTAAAGCAAGAGACGCTAGAAGAGTAGCTGATTTATATCAAATCGTGTTAGCTTTAGAATTGTATTACGATACAAATGGAACATACCCAAATCCTGGCTGGGGATGGAGAAGCGAATGTCCTTCGTGGGGAGGATTTACTGCTAATAACGTAATTCCAGGATTAACACCTAACTATATGGGAAGTTTTCCTTCAGACCCAGCCATGAATAAATCTAATAGCACATACTGTTATCTTTATCTCTCTAATGGTACGGATTACGCTTTACTGGACCACAATGGCCCAGAAATTAATTACAGTAGCCAAACGACTCTTATGGATCCAACAAGAGACGGAGGATCAAACGGATGTATAGTTGATGGAAGTAGTTTTTGGTCCTGGAAAGTTTCTTCACCAGGAGGTAGATGTTGGTAAGGACATATATAGATCCACTCCACTTGGCAAATCAATTTTGACAAATCAACCTAATTACATTAAAATCAAACTTCAAGCTAAAAAGGTTCGGCATTTTAAGGTCCGACCTCAAAATGCCGAACCTTTTTACCATAGAATAGGTGATTATGAACTACTATAAAAAATCTTTAGAACTGCACGCAAAGAAAAAAGGTAAATTAGAAATTAAATCTAAACTACCACTTAATAATAAAACTGACTTAAGCGTTGCCTACACACCGGGTGTAGCTGAACCTTGTCGTGAAATAGCCAAAAATCCAGCTGAAGTGTACAAATACACGATCAAAGGGAATAGCGTTGCTGTTGTCACTAATGGTAGCGCTGTTTTAGGATTAGGCAACATTGGCGCTCAAGCGGCCTTACCAGTCATGGAAGGTAAATGTGTTCTTTTTAAAAAATTTGCTAATATCGATGCCTACCCTATTTGCTTAGACACTCAAAGCCCTAAAGAAATTATCAAGGCCGTTAAATTAATTGCTCCGGGTTTTGGC
>JAHJOV010000009.1 GCA_018820085.1 Patescibacteria group bacterium | reverse complement strand
TGCCTCCCTTTTTCTTTTGAAAAATTAAGATAAAAAATTGAGAGTACTAACCTTTGGCGATAAAATTAGGATTAATCTTTTTTTTAAACTTAATCCATTTAATCGGCTTCATTTCAAAAGATCGATAAACTGTTTCAGCTGTTTGGAGTGCCCATGGAGTTAATTGTTTATGGGTATTATCTAGAGTTTGATTAAGGGTGAGAATGCGGCAGATTCGGCGATTAGGACTGAAGTGCGATTTTTTTAGAGGCACTCCATCAACTAAAAGAAATTCTTCTTTATCTTTAAGATGTTTAAGGTCATAGCCAGGCCGGAGATATTCTAACTTATCTTTATTTAATTTGTAAATTCCGGCTTCGATTTGTTTATGATTTCTAGCCCAGTGTTCAGTTAGGTTGTGAGGTAGCATTTGAGCGCCGATTTTATCTTGGCGCATAAGACGATTAATTTCTTCTAAATCAATCTCATAATCAACATCTAAGAATTCTAAAATATGGAAGCCCAGAATTAAAGGTTCATTATTTATGAATTGAACCATGTTTAAGGTTGGGAAGGATCCTAAAAGACGAGGATTGCATTCAATCAGGTATAGTTTTTCTGTTTCTTCGTCAAGTACGAAATCTAAGCCAAAAATTCCTTTATAGCCCATTTCTTTGAAATATTGTCCAATTTTTTCCGTTATTTCATAGGCCTGTTGATCAACTTCTTGGCTAAAGCGAGAACTAGTCCAATCATGACCGCAGAAGAGCCCAGAGCCTCTGGTTGGATTGAAAAGTTGAGGGATGTCCAGAACTTGGTGTTGGAGGTTAGTTGAAAGAATTCCGTGTTTGGTAACGCATCCAGTAATACTAGGCGAAGATCCTTGAATGAATTTAGCGACGATTGCTTCTGGAATGGCCTCGAATTTTGTTTCTCCATCTTCTTCTATCCATTCGCCTTTTAATTTTTTAAAGGTCTTATTAAAATCTTCTTGATTATTAATGAAAAATGTTCCCTTACCACCACCCTTAGTTGGATGTTGAATTACAAAAGGCAAGCCGTACTTATTAATTAAATGACCATAATGTAGTTTATCAACTGAAGCAATTTTGCCTGGCGGAACCTCAATTTCAATTTCCCTAAGAATTCTTCTGAATTTGATTTTATTTTCAAGTGTTTCTTTGCCAAAAGTGGTTGGATTAGTCAGTAATTTCCAATTATTTTCTTGACAGGTTTGCTCCATTTTAGTTGAGGATTTAAGAACTAAAATGGCTGGTTTGCCGGCTGGCGAAGTATATTTTTCTAAATATTTTTTTGTTTTAGGATGACTAATAACAGTGGTGGCATTACGTGGTTCTTGGATATGTTTGGTGCCCATGTTTTTTTCTATGGAAAGTATTTCAATATCTTTTTTAATTAATTCTGTGTCTAGGCTATAACGAAGAGCAAGAATTCGGTAATTAGGGATAATAGTTTCTAACCCTAGTCGGTTAAAAGCATAAACTCCAGCACCAAAAATTGGAGTTTTAATGGTTTTGAAAAATTCTTTAAGAGTTTTTAAGTCTTTAATCATCATATTTACTTAATTTGCTTAGGTTGTCTCATGAAGACATTTTTAGCTGGATCGACTAAGAATCTTTTTAAATCTCGGCGACCAACAATAATATCGTATTTCATTTCACTTCGGTCAGCTATAAAGGCATCGCTTGTAACCAGACGTTTATCCATATAGAAGGAAAGACTAATAATTTCTCTTTCTTCCATGCCTAGGGCGCTTCTTACTTTTTTTTGTCCAATAGCTTGATTAATACCTAGTTCTTTGGCTAAGCTAGAACAAATAGTTGTTCGATAGGCGCCAGTATCAACTTTAGCCATGGTTTGGTGTTTTATTTTATCAGCATCAAGAATTTCGATTGGTTCATTGATGCCAATAACTTTTCGGCCTGAAATTTCTTCTAATTCTTCTTCGATCTCGCCTCCGAATAGGTCTTGGGCAATCTTTACTCCTTTGTTAATGGTTTTAACTTTTAGTCCTTTAACCCGTCTTAATCGTTCATTAAGAGGAAACATATTAGCAATTTGAATAGATAATCCTGGCCGAGTATTAAGTTCTAGAATAACAGGACCCTTTTCTCTATCAATAGCAATATCAATGCCCAAAAACCCAATCTTTGTTATTTGCTGGGCATGAATAGCTAATCTTAATATCTCTTTCCATTCAGGAATTTGAATTCCTCTTAAAGGTAATCTAGTTCCAGGAACATATTCAATAATTCGGTCTTTTTGAATGGCTGTGGTTGTAATACCTGTGCCCATATCAATACCAGTACCAATGCCGCCTAAATGGAGATTGGCTTTCCCGCTTGACTCTTTGGTTGGTAAACGTAATTCAGCCATAATTGGTACTGAATTATAGATGAGAATTCGAATATCGGGAATACCACGATAGGAATATGGTTTAAAAAGTTTGAGCAATCTGATTCTTTCTTCAAAAAAAGCAATATCTGGTAAATTAGTTAAAGAATAGGTTCCTTCTAGAATATTTAAAATATGGCTTTCTAAATCTTTAATTTCTACAATTTTTTTGTCAGCTTTAATCCAAGGATAAGGATATCTTTTTCTTCGGGCGTAAACAATTAAAATTCCTTCTCCGCCTAAACCTCGATTGGGTTTTAAAGTAAAAGTATTAGGTAAACTAGTCCAGTCAAAATTCTTTAACTCATGAATATTTTTAATAATAGAATGAGTTTGAGCAACGGGTAATCCGTTTTTCTTTAATATTTTTTTAGCGATCAACTTATTATCAGCAATACGAATAGCCCTCAATGAATTAGAGGGCCGCATATAAGCAAGGATACGGGCATTCATACCTAGAATCTGGTGAGATTTTTCGAAAAAATCAAACATAGTTAAGATCTAGATTTTACCCAGTCTTTTCTTTTTAGGCAATTCAATATCTTTAATTACTTTTCTAAAACGAAAGTATTCAGAAAGTCGCAGACCAGTCCATTTGCCTAAGAAAATATTAATAACGACTGCTAAAAAGATAACTAAGAAAGGGTGTTCAAGAACAAAAACTTGCAGTAAGGACCAACTGGCTACGAAATAGCAGATAATGGAAAGAATTAGGGTTTCTATGGTTACAAAAATAGCTCCTTTACCACCTTTTTCTATTTGAGTAGCTAAGAATTTTTCAACTAAAGTAATCATAATTAAAATTGCAAAAATAGAGGAAGTAATCAGTCCGGTTTTCTGGGTGTAGGCTCCAAGATGGATAATGATTAAGATAGCTAAGGCCACAGCTGTTAAAGCAATAGCCATACGAGGAAGATAAAGGAGGCGGAATTTTCGGATAAATAATCTTGTTAGGGTGCCAACTAAGATAATGGTAATAAAAAAGACCAGTCCATATTTAAGGCCAGTGGCTAAAAAGGCGAAAGCAATAATTAAGGGAGTATAAATGCCAAAACCTCGAATCCCAATAATTTGACGAGAAAAAGCAATAATCGTGGCTACAATCGGAAGCATTAAAAGTAAAATCAAGGTTTCCTGAGGTACTCCTTGATTAATCATGTATTGAATAAGTGGTGACATATTAAATAGTTGAATGAGCGCAACAGATAGCGATGGCTAGAGCATCAGCTGCGTCATCTGGTTTAGGTATTTTTTCTAATTTAAGTAAAAGTTTAACCATTTCCTGAACTTGTTTTTTATCAGCTCGACCATAACTAGTAACGGCTTGTTTAACTTGGAGGGGAGTATACTCAAAGACTGGAATCTTCATTCGAGCTCCTCGCATTAAAATAATCCCCCGTGCTTGACCGACTTTAATAATTGTTTTTTGATTTTTAAAAAAGAAGAGATCTTCAACAGCCATTTTATCAGGTTTGTATTTTTTAATTAGTTGAGTTAACTGCTGATCTAATTGATCAAGTCGTTCAGCAGTTGAATATTTAGGTTCAGTTTTAATACAGCCATATTTAATTATTTTTAATTTATCTGATAATCTTTCAATAATTCCGTATCCGATTATAGCCGCACCAGGATCAATGCCTAAGATAATCATATTTATTTAAGATTACTATAAATTTCCTGAATATCATCATTATCATCCAAGGCCTCAAAAAGTTTTTCTAATTGCTCTTTGGTTTTAGGATCAGTTTCCATTGGATATTTGGATACCCATTCACTGCCCTGACGTTCAAACATATATTTAACACTGCCTATTTCAGCTAATTTTCCTCCAAATTTATTCAAAATACTTTTAATTTCAGACAATGTTCTATTTTTGTTGTCAGTAATTCCTTCAATGATTAAAGCAATTCCAGCTGGACCATAGGCCTCGTAAGTAATTTCTTCCATGACCGCGCCGTCCAGCTGGCCGGCGCCTCGTTTAATGGCGTGTTCAATTTTGTCCTTGGGCATATTGGCTTTTTGAGCTGTTTCAATGGCCACTCGTAGTCGTGGATTTGAACTAGGGTCTCCGCCTTTTTCTTTGGCCGCGACACTAATTAAGCGGGATATTTTACTGAAAACTTTACCTCGTTTTGCATCTGCCGCAGCTTTCTTATGTTTGATGGTGGAAAAGTGGGAATGACCACTCATATACATATTCCTTCTTTTAGGTATTCTTTATGCCATTTCGTATCTTGTTGATTATTATGCTTTTTATTTCGCTGAGAAATATTTTCTTTTAATATTTTCACTCGGTTCTGTTTGTCTTTGTGTCTTAAATATGGATTAAGCAAGTCAAATAATTTTAGCAAAGCATCTTTACGGTGAATCCATAATCCCCAAATATCTTCATTGCTTATTGTTCCTTGCTTATCTTTTGTTCCTTTTCCGCGTGATATTTGAGATGGTCTTAGGAAAATTCCTAATTTAACTAAATTATTTCGGATTTGATGGAGGATGTTTTTGTCTTGCGATCTGATACTAAAAACAGCGTTATTACTGCACAAGCAAAAAGTTCCTTCTGAATCTGTATATCCCGCTAAAAATGCAGCAAAATATTTTTTATTTTTTAAAATCCAAGAATCAATTTTATCTTCTTTATTTAAAAGAAATAAAAATGTTTTATCTAGGTGACAACGAAAACCTATAACATTATTCTTATCTGGTTTTCCTGTCCATGCGTAGCCATAAGGAGTGAATGTTTTACTTAATAGATCAATCATTTCTGATTTACTAGAGTTTGTATTTACAGCAATCGTAGAATTTGCTTTATTAATTGAACGTACATGAAGATCTCCTTTTCTTAATCCTATTAAATATGCTTTTTCTTCTAAATTGCCGTTAAAATTGTATCGTGGGTAAATTGGTTTATTAGATAGAGGGAGCGCTTCTTGAATACTTCTGATTGGAATTTTGTATTCTCTAAGTTTGTTTCTGATAAATCCTGCACTACAATTATATTTTTTAGCAATTTTGGGAGAAGATAATCTTTCTTTTAGATAAAATTTCTTTAATTCTTTTCTAGGAATATTAATATTAAAAAAGTTCTTTCTTGCCTCCGATTTAGTTCTGATTTTAATCTTATATTTTCTTAGAAGTTCCCGAATGCTTTTGGGATCACATTTATAAATTTCGGCGATTTTAGGAGAAGAAAGTTTTCGAGTTTCGTATAGTTCTTGTAACCGACTAGGTATAATTTTAATAGATTTTGTCATTTCTATCGGTTAAATACTACTATTATAGTATCATTCTCAAAGAGGCAGTGTCAATGAAAATATGTTTTTAACTTGAGTAATTAATATGGTTAGAATTGACAAGGTCCGACCTCAAAAAGTAGGAACCTTTTAATAAAGGTTCCGCTTTTTAGGTCCGACCTTAATTCTGATGCCACATTCCGCAGAGGTCAGACCTTTACTGAAGGTCTGACCTCATATCTGAGATCTGACTATAACTCTAGACACTCCGAGAATTTCGTATCTTAATAACAATCCAGCTGAGAAGAAAGGAGACGGAGATGATGATGGAGAGGTAGAGAATGAGAGTGGATTTTTGATTGGATTGGGTTGATTGAGATATAGCCGCAATTTGAGAATTGTTTTGCGGGGTTTGGCTATCCGTTCCCATAAACTGCGTTGAACTAGTTGGAGATTCTTGGCTGGTAAAGTTGTCTCTTGGAGTTAAGCTAGTTTGTTCAATAATCGGTTCAGGATTGTTAGCTGAAAAACTTTTTGACTCTTTTGCTATGTTTGTTGCAGAAATAATGTTGGCTATTCCCGGAGTGGGAACTTTAGTCCAAAAGTAATCATCTCCATCAAAGGCAATAGAAAAGCCTTCTCTGTTTTCAGCTAAATAACTGACCTTAGTTCCAACTGAACCATCAGGATAAATTAAGCTAATTTGATCATTACTACTACTCAAATCAATTTTAGTAATTTCTTGTTTTAAAATTAAGAACTGTTTGGGTCCAATTAAACTATTAGCTGGAAAGATAAAAGGAGAACTGCTTCCCAGACCATTGGTTAATTGCCAATCAGTTAAATTAGCTATTTGATCACTTTGATTATATAATTCAATCCATTTATTACTAAATTCATTAATAATTACTGATCGTTCATAAATATTAATTGTAATAATATCTAAATCAGAAAAAGTCCCATCCGAGACAAGTAAAGAAACTAAATATTGCCCAGGGTAAGTATAAGTATGAGTAGTTTGTTCTTCTATGTCAGTAGCTCCATCGCCAAAATTCCAGAAATAGGTAATAGGATCATTATTCATATCATAGGATTCGCTAGCGTCAAAAAGTATTTCTTGATTAGTTAAGGCTGTAATATTTGGTCCAGCCACAGCAAAAGGAGGATGATTGGTGGAGTCGCTGTTACTAGTGTTTGTTGTGTTACTAGTATCGGTACTAGTAGTGGTTTGTTGGTCTAGTGAACTACCACTATTTAAAATTCCAGGAGTTCCTTCATTAGGTGTACTTTCTATCCAATTACTTTGGGTATTTATGTCTTGGGGATTAATTTTTTCTAAAGTTTTTCCGTTACCATTAGCGCCCCATGTATTTTCATAAGTAACTGAATCAATTTCATTACCTTCTGAATCAATGATTTTTAAAGTATCACTAGTATTATTTAAGCTCATTACTGTATCAATAACTGTGCCAGAGAATCCTGGATGGTCAATCAAAAAAGTCGCGGCATCGCCAGTTAAAATTAAATATTCACTAACTGCAAGTTTAAGCGAGCCTTGTCCCTCATTCATTGGTGGATTATTTAAGATATGATTACTTCCATCATTGAATTTCCAACCAGTTAAATCAATTTCAGCACTAGAGATATTTAAAATTTCTATCCATTCATGTTTAGTATCTGTTCCAGACAAATTATACATAATTTCATTGATAATTATATCGTTTATAGCAGCCAAAGCAAAAACAGGATAAATTAAAAATAATCCTATTAACAGGGCTTGACAGCCTAATTTGGTTTTGTTAAGCTTGTAATACAACTTATTACAAATTGTTGTGTGGTCAAGCAACAATTAATTAACTAATAATAATAAATTTATGCGTAGTATTGTTAATCTCT
>JAHJOV010000002.1 GCA_018820085.1 Patescibacteria group bacterium | reverse complement strand
TAGATATTAAAGCCTCTTGTCATTCCCAACTTGATTGGGAATCCAGGATTAATTAATCTAGATTATCGGGTCAAGCCCGATAATGACACTGGGACGATATTGTAAGTTTATGACTACATCAACTAAAGTATCAGATTTTAAAGCTATAATCTTGAAACTCGCTTCACCCGAGAATATTTTGGATTGGTCTTACGGTGAAGTAACCAAGCCAGAAACAATTAACTATAGAACTCAACGAGCTGAGAAAGATGGTTTGTTTTGTGAAAAGATTTTTGGTCCGGAAAAGGACTGGGAATGTTACTGTGGTAAGTATCGTCGTATTCGATATAAAGGAATTATTTGTGATAAGTGTGGTGTTGAAGTAACTCGGTCTTTAGTTCGACGTGAACGAATGGGGCACATTGAATTAGCTGTTCCTGTTTCTCATATTTGGTTCTTACGAGGGATTCCTTCAAAGATGGGTTTAATTTTAGATCGTTCTATTCAGGAATTAGAAAGAGTTATCTATTTCGCTGGTTATGTCGTGACTAAAATTAATGAAGATGAAAGAAAGAAAGTAATAGAAGAAATTAAAAAAGAATATAAGCAAAAACTTAGAGGTTTAACTAATGCTGAAATAGTTTCTTTGAAAGGACAACGTGATCGAACAATTCGACAAATTCGCGGTCTTTTTGTCCATCAAATTATTTCGGAAATTGATTATCGTGATTTTAGTATTAAATATGGACAGATTTTTGAGGCTGGAACTGGGGCCGAAACCTTAAGAAGTATTTTTGAAAAAACTAATTTAGAATCTTTAGCTAAAGAGTTAATAGCTCAAAATAAAAAGGCCAGTTCAGCTATTAAGAAAAAGATAAGCAAAAGACTTCGTTTAATTGATGGAATGATTCGAGCTAAAATTAAGCCAGAATGGATGTTTTTAACAGTTTTACCAGTTTTACCACCTGATTTAAGACCAATGGTTCAATTAGATGGTGGTCGTTATGCTACTTCTGATGTTAATGATCTTTATAGAAGAGTTATTAATAGGAATAATAGATTAAAGAAATTAATTGAATTAAATGCGCCAGAAGTAATTTGCCGTAACGAAAAAAGAATGCTTCAAGAAGCAGTTGATGCTTTAATTGATAATAGTTCACGACGAGGTCAAGTTATGGTTGCTGCTTCAACTGGTCAGAAACGAGTTCTTAAATCTTTGGCTGATATGCTCAAAGGGAAGCAAGGGCGATTTCGACAGAACTTACTTGGTAAACGGGTTGATTATTCGGGTCGTTCTGTTATTGTTGTTGGTCCAGATTTAAAACTTAATCAATGTGGTTTGCCAAAATATATGGCTTTAGAATTATTCAAGCCATTTGTAATTAATAAGTTAGTTGATCAAGACTTAGCTCATAATGTTCGAGGAGCTGGTCGTTTGATAGAAGAAGAAATAGATGAAGTTTGGGCTATTCTTGAAGAAGTAACTAAAGATAGATGTGTTCTTTTGAATCGAGCGCCAACTTTGCATCGATTAGGAATTCAGGCTTTCAAACCAGTTTTAGTTGAAGGAAACGCTATTCAACTTCATCCTTTAGTTTGTCAGGCTTTTAACGCTGACTTTGATGGTGACCAAATGGCTGTTCATTTGCCTTTGAGTGATGAGGCTCAAAATGAAGCTAAGGGTGTAATGCTTTCTTCTAATAACTTATTGAAACCAGCTACTGGTGTTCCAGTGGCTGTTCCAAGTAAAGATATGGTTTTAGGTTGTTACTGGATGACTAAAATTAGAGATGGGTTACTAGGTCAAGGTAAGATTTTTACTAATTATTCAGAAGCTCTTTTGGCCAAGACACTTGGTTATGTTCATTTAAAGGCTAAGATTAAAGTACGAATGCCCGATGGAGAAATTATTGAAACTTCAATTGGACGGATTATCTTTAACGAATCTATTCCTAAGGGAATGGGCTTTATTAATAAAACTATGAGAGCAAAGGATTTACGTAAGATTATTTCAGAAGTAATTGATAAGTTTGGTATTAAAGAAGCAGCTAAGATTTTAGATAAAATCAAGAGAATGGGTTTTAAATATGCAACTACTTCAGGAGTTAGTTGGGGTATGGATGATATCAAAGTACCAAAAGAAAAAACTCAATGGCTTAAAGAAGTTCATAAAGACTTGGAACTGGTTCAGAATCAATACAATGAAGGTCTTTTAACTGATGGAGAACGAAAATCACGGGTAATTGAACTTTGGAATAATATTACAGAGAGAATTGCTCAAAAAACACCGGAGACCTTAGATCCTCATGGTTCCGTTTTTAATATTTTTGATTCTAAAGCTAGAGGATCATTAGAACAGTTAAGACAGATGAGTGGAATGAAAGGATTAGTTGTTGATCCAACTGGTGAAATTATTGAATTACCGATTAGAAATTCATATAAGGAAGGATTAAGCGTTTTAGAATATTTCATTTCTACTCACGGCGGCCGAAAAGGTATGGCTGATACAGCTTTAAAAACAGCTACAGCTGGATATTTAACTCGTCGTTTAGTTGATGTCTGTCAGGATGTCGTTGTTCGTCAAGAAGATTGTGGCGATAAAAAAGGTATTTATATCTATCGAGAAGATGAAGAAGATATGGGTAACTCCTTGTCTTTGCGAATTATAGGGAGAATATCTTTAGAAAAAATTGACGGAATAGTTAAATCTGGTCAGTTAATTGATAAAGAAACAGCTTTGAAAATAGATGAAGCCGGAGTTGATAAATTAAATGTTCGTTCAACTATTAGTTGTCAATCAACTGATGGTATTTGTCAGAAATGTTATGGTTATGACTTAGGTCGCAACGAAATGATTAAAATGGGTGAAGCTATTGGAATTGTTACGGCTCAAGCCATTGGTGAACCGGGTACTCAGCTTACTTTAAGAACTTTCCATACTGGTGGAGTTGTTGGCGGTGGAGACATTACTCAAGGGTTGCCTCGAGTTGAAGAAATTTTTGAAGCTAGACCTCCTAAAGGCAAAGCTGTCATTTCAGAAGTTGATGGGCAAATTAGTCAGATTGATGAACAAAATGGTAATAAAGTTATTCAAGTAGAGTTATCAGAAGAAGCAGTCAAATCCGGTAGTAAAAAGCCAAGTAAAAATAAAAAGAAAATTATAGAATATACCTTCCCAACTGGAACTATGCTTCTAGTTGATAAAGGTGATTTAATATCTAAAGGTCAACAGCTTAATGAAGGGCATATTGACTTGAAGAATCTTTACAAGGTAGCTGATCGAGAAGCAGTTCAGAGATATATTATTAGAGAAGTTCAGAAGATTTATACGTTTGCTGGAGAAAATATCAATGATAAGCATATTGAAATGATTATTCGACAGATGTTTTCTCGTCTTAAAATTATTACTCCAGGCGGAACTAATCTTTTAGCTGGTGAGATGATTGAGTGGAGTCGTTTTCAAAAAGAGAATAAACGAGTAATGCTTAAAAAGGGTGGTGAAAAAGCAACGGCTGAAACTTTGCTTTTAGGAGTGACTAAGGTTTCTCTAACAACTGAAAGTTTTCTTTCGGCTGCTTCGTTTATTGAAACAACTCGAGTTTTAATTGACGCCGCTATTGCTGGTAAGAGAGATAATCTTAAGGGATTGAAAGAAAATGTAATTATTGGTAAACTAATACCAGCGGGTACGGGCTATACTAAATAAATTTTCAATTTTCAATTTTTAATTTTAAATCAATGTTCTAATTTTAAATTTTTAAAACATTTAATCATTTAAAATTCAATTAAAATTTAT
>JAHJOV010000008.1 GCA_018820085.1 Patescibacteria group bacterium | reverse complement strand
TCTTAATAAAAGAATATAAATATAAAGAGAGAACTAAGATGGGGGACAAGTACATAGCTAAGTAATTAGCTGAAAGGTAAAATCCCTGCAAACGACCATCATAAGCCAAGTTATTAGCAAACCAATAAAACAAAGCGATTAAAGCCACTCCTACGCCCGAAAAAGTTAAGCTAATTAAAATCCTATTAATCTGTTCTTTAGTTCTAATATGACTATTAATTACAACTAAAAATAATAAGGGAGCTAAAAACCATCCCTTCCAAATACCAGCGCTAACTTCTAAATCATTAGAAAACCAAGTTGAGATAGTTACGCCGAAAAAGATTAGAAGTACTGGCCAAAAAAGGTCCGAAAAGAAAAGGTCGGACCTGAAACAGTAGTGACCTTGCGTAGCAAGGTTACGCTTTTCAGGTCCGACCTTTAAGTTTATCACCCACAGAACAAACAAAACATAAATCAACACCTCTAAAATATTAAAAGGAACCCAACCGATCTTAAAACTGACAAGATATAATGGTAAACAAAAAACCACTAAATAAATAGTAAAATTAATTATCTTTTGTAACATCTTCATAAAGTTTTGAGGTCGTACATTATTTTGTCCGTACCTCAGCAGAGGTCCGGCAAAATAAGGTCCGACCTCGGGTTAACATATTCCTCAGAGGTCAGACCTTTGGGGAAGGTCTGACCTCGTCTTTATTATTCTTTATAACATAAGTTGATAAACCTAAAATAATCATTAATAAAGCCAAGACACTTGGCTGATAAACAGCTGTTTCAAAAAAACTATGAGTTAAGAAATAAACCAAAGAACCAATTAAAGCAACGGCTAAATATTTCTTATCGCTATCACCACTACATCTAATTGACTTAAATAAATAATAAATCGTGCCTAAAATTAAAACCAAGAGAACAATTAAAGCAAGTATTCCCATTTCAGAAAAGATATCTAAATAAAGATTATGAGCTGTAACTGGATTACGATAATCCAAAGATGAGTTAACTTCTAAAGAATAATTACCTAAACCAACTCCAGTCCAAAAATTACCTAAACCAACTTGACCGGCCTGTTGCCACATTTCCAAACGCCCCATATTTGATCCTTCATCTAAATTAAAAGAAGAATAAAATCTATCTGAAATAGGTGTCACTGGAATAATTAAAATCAGAAGAGACAAAATAAACAAAAGAGCTAATTTCTTTTGTTTTAAAAACCGCCAAAGCAAAATAAATAAAACTAAAAAAGTAACAATTATGGCCAAATAAGCGCCCCGGCTAAAAGTTAATAATAAAACAATAAAAACAACAAAATACAAACCAATTAACAACTTAGAAATCCTATCTTTGAAAAGGACAATAACTAAGGGTAAAATTAATCCTAAATAAAAAGAAAACATATGAGGATCAGAGAAAAAAGAAAAAGCCCTCATCATTGTCTGGCCATTGATATTAACCAACCAACTTGGATAAGCCAAAATCATAGCTCCCAAATTAAAACCAGAAAAAATAGGTAAAATATTAATTGCCCAAAAACCATAAACCTTTTCTAAACTAAAAATAAATTGAGCTAAAAATTGAATTAAACCGACTAAAGAAAAAAGACCAGCGCCAATAAATAAAACTCGAGCTATTTTTTTAACCTTCTCTAAATTATCAACTAAAATAATAGTTAAAAAATAGAGAGGAAAAATAGAAATAAAGAAAACTATCTTTCTTAAACCCCAAAAAGTATTTTCAGCATCAATTAATGAAAAACAAATTAAAACCAAAAACAAAAACAGGCCTAATATCTGGAAGTTGACAAGGTCCGACTTTTGCAAAGATCGGACTTTAGACTTAACGCCTCCGTACAAACAAACAATAAAAAATAAAACAACAAAAACCCTTAAGGAAGCTAAATCAAAGCCAACTCTTGGATTTATCCAGCACCACTTTTCTAAAAGTGGTGCTGGATTTAAAGCAATCTGAAAAGGTAAATAAGCAACTAATAAAACAAACCAATTAAACATCCTTTTTAACTAAAACTAAAATTTTTTTAGTAGAAATACCGTTAATTAAATATAAAAATCCAAAATATATTAGAATAGCTAAGGTGATTGAAATAAACAATGACCAATTAGATAAAAAATAAAGTAATAAGGACATTATCAACCCAGCTGATAAATATTTAAGAAATAATTTAAAAGAAAATATTTCTTTAATAAACTTAGATAAAACAATTAACATTAACAAAGTAACCACTAATTCAGTTAAAAGAGTTGTCCAAGCCGCTCCATAATAAGAATATTTAGGAATAAAAATAAAATTAGCTACTAAATTAACAATTACTCCTATCCCATAGATATAAATTAAACTTTTTTGTTTCTTTAAAGCAATAATCATATTAGAGAAAAGAACTCCTAAGAAAATAATTCCGGCAGCAATGATTAAAATATTAAGAACGCCAGCTGAAAGAATAAAATCCTGCCCAGCAATCAAAGTCACTATATCCTTGGATAAAAAGAGAATACCAAAAATCATAGGAATAATAAAAATTAAAAGAATATCTAGGGTTTTTTGAGTAATTTCTTTAAATTTTTCCATAGCCGAAAAAGCATACTCAGACATTAAAGGCATAATTAAACCAACAAACATAGCTGGGAAAAAAAGTAAACTTTCTAAAAATTTATAAGCCAAATTATAAATCCCCACATCGGCCGGCGGTTTCATTAAAGAAAGCATAATTGTATCTATTTTAAAATAAATTACTGTAAAAATAATAGCCAAAGCCAAAGGTAACGATTCTTTTAATAAAGGACGCCAAAAAGCAAAGTTAAATTCAAAAGAAATAAGAATATATTTTCGACTAAAGATAAAAACTAAAATAAAATTAATTAAAGAACCAAACACCAAAGCAGAAACAATAAATAAAAAACCAAAATCATACTTAATAAAAAATATGACTAAACCCAACTGAACTAAACGACCTAAAAGTTCTCCTAAAGCAACCTTATCCATACGTAAATTCTTTTGAAAAACACCTACCAAAATCTGCTGGTTAGACATCAACCAAAAACCGACTGCCCCAATTAAAATGCCTAATTTAACTTGACCAGGATAAGGGAATAAATAAACCACTAAGGGAGCTAGAGTAAAAATAAATAAACCGGCAAAAAACCTTAAAGTAAAAGCATTACTAGCTATTTTCCTTTGATCAGCTCCAGGTCTAGATATCTCACGTAAGCAAATAGAATAAAGACCTAAATCAGCTAAAACTGTAAAGAAAAATAAAAAAGCCAAGATGGTGGAATAATAACCAAAGCCATCTTGACCCAAATAACGAGTAAGTAAACCAATAATAATTAAAGAAAGGGCCAATCCAATGATTCTAGCCCCAGCTGAAACAATTGTATTATAAACTATTTTCCTATTTAACATACTCTACTCAATAGGCCTAACAACTATTCTCCTTTCTGGTTCTTGACCAATACTTTCAGTGCTTATTTGAGATTGATTAATCAAAGCTAAGTGGATGACTCGTCTTTCATAAGCAGACATTGGCTGAAGAGTAAGAGAAACTTTTTCAGTTAGGGCTTGTTGAGCTATATTTTTAGCTAAATCTTTTAATAATTCGATTCGATGTTTCCTATAATCATTAACATCTAAAACGAATGGAATTGACTCCTTATTTTTTTTATTAACTAAAATTCTACTCAAATGTTGTAAGGCATCTAAGTTGGCACCGTCTTGACCAATCAAAAAACCAGCTTCTTCAGTTTGAATATTCACTAAAATATTATCAATTTCTGGCTCATCAACAACTACTTGACCATTAAATTTCATTGCTTCTAATAATTCCTTAATTGTATTTTCAATAATCTTTGTTTTATCCATATGTTTAGTTTTCTTTTTTAACTTCGATTTTAGTAAAATACTGTTGAACAATACCGAATAAAGTAATAACGATCCAATAAAGTGGTAGAGCAGATGGTAGATTCCAAGCAATAAAGATTGTTATCAAGGGCATCATATAAACCATCTGGTGAGTCATTATTGAAGAAAAATCTATCCCACCCGATTTACCTTTTTGCTTATTCACATTCTGAGGCATAATCATTTTAGATTGAACGAACTGAAAAGCGCCAGCTAAAACTGCTAAGAAAATATTTCTTTGAGATAAATCAATTAATCCTAGAAACATAACATTCAATGCTTCCGGCCTCTCAATAAAACCATAAAGAAAATTTAGGGCTTCTGGATTTAATCCATTAATGAAAACTCTATAAAGAGCAATAAGAATTGGTAATTGAATTAGAATTGGTAAACAACCGGCCATCGGATTAACTTTATACTTTTTATAAAGTTCCATCATAGCTTTAGCTTGTTCTTCTTTATTCTTATACTTCTTTTGTATCTCTTTTATTTTAGGTTGAAGTTTACTAATTGCTTTTTGTGACTGAATTGCTTTCTTAGAAAGAGGGTAGAGAATAAAACGAATTAAGATAGTTAAAAGAATAATAGCAATACCTAAATCATTTCCTGGAATAAAATTATAAAGCCAAACTAAAGCATTAAATAAAGGATAATATAAAATTTCATTGAAAATAGTGAT
>JAHJOV010000007.1 GCA_018820085.1 Patescibacteria group bacterium | reverse complement strand
CCGCTCCTTCAATATTTTTTAACTCTTTTTTATCCTTTTGATATGGTTCTGTTTTGATATTAAGAAGATTTCTAGCTCGCTCAATAGCAGTTAAACCAGTTCTAATTATTCTATAATCATTACCCAACATACCAAAAGGGGCATAAACTAAACTAGTATATCCAACAAACATGACTAATTGACCAGGAGTAATAATCCCTTCTCTTAAAAAATAAATAGCCATTCCAAAAATAAAAACAAAACCTATGCTAAAAATAATTTCTTGCCAAGCGTTAAGATCCCTCCATGTATCTAAAAATATTTTATACTGTCGAGCGGCTTTAATATTAAAATTTCTATTTGCTTTTTCTGATTCTCTTTGTTCATTGGTAAAAGACTTTACTGTTTGAATATTAAGAATAGAATCATAAAGGTCCCCATAAGAATTTTCATATACTTTATTCATCTTTTTTTGAGATTTAATAATTGGTTTTGTTTTCCAAGCTGTGGCCAAGGAATAAAGAACTAAAATAAATAAAAGAAGAACAGCTAAACGCCATTCGATAAAACTCATAATAATTAAAGCTACTAATACTGTTAACAATTTCGGCCCAAAATAAAAAATAACTTGACCAATAATTCTTTCAAAATATTCAGCTCCCCTGGAAGCTCTTTGAATTATTTCCCCCATTTTCTTATTTTTATGAAAACTTAAAGGAAGATGCAAAAGATGTTTAGCAATTTCTAAACGAAAATCATTTTCAATATCTATAGCAATACAAAATCCACGATTATCAGCCGTTCGATTAAACCAATCTCCTAATAGCGACAATATCAACCATAAAAAAAGAATACTACCAATTAGCTGAAAAGTACCAGATTCTGAAACAGCGATATCAACTAATCGTCCATAAATATATGGGATCACAGCCGCAATAAAAGAGCCCAGAAGGGCAATTAGGGCTATAAAATAAACTTTGGCTTTGTATTTACTTAAATACTGCCAAATAATTCTAGAATCTTCAAATATTTTCATAGGTATAAATATTCTACCATATTTTAAAATTAAAGGCAAATAATAAGGCGGACTCGCATTGGAGTCCGCCTTTTTTATTTGTTATGCCATTACCATAATTTTCCTCCTGTCCGAAATCTTTTTTTCTTGTTTTCAGCGGCACTATGCCGTAAATCACCTCTCTCTTTCTTTTCTTCTTCCGTTAATCCGGGACCTCTTGCTAAATCAATTTTCATTCCACGACCGAACCAATCCCTTCTTTCGGTTTCTTCAAGTTCATTACACAAATGATCAAGCGGATGAATTGCATCTACCATAAACCTTTCTCCTTTCTTAAAAATAAGTTAAAGAACTAAAAAACTTAGCCGATTGGCTAGGTTTGTTTATAAACTATTTAATAATATTTACTTAACTCTTTCGTAACCTAGCCGATATAAAGACTTGCTTAAAATAAGCAATAGACCAATTAATAAAATAATATTGACTAAAACACCTTTTGTAAATATAAATACTTCTATATCCATACACTTGAGACTATCATATACCACCATACTCCGTCAACAAGACTTATCCCCAAAATTAAATATTTCTATCATTCTTAATATCTTTCCTAATCTTTTCCATAAATCTGGCCATAAACCAAAGATTATGAATTGTCGCTAGACGAGAACCCAGCATTTCCTTAGCTTTGAAAAGATGATTAAGATAAGATCGGCTATAATTCTGACAAGTATAACAAGAACAATTTTTCATTACTGGCTTTTTATCTATCTTATAAATCCCCTTAGCTATACTTATTTCTCCTTGATTAGTTAAAAATGTCCCGTGCCGAGCTAATCGAGTCGGATAAACACAATCAAATAAATCAATTCCCTTTTTAACCGCTTGCTTAATATCATCTAAATATCCAATACCCAATAAATGCCTAGGTTTGTTTTCTGGTAAATAAGGGATAACCCAATCTAAGGCTTTTTTCATTTCTCCCTTACCAAAAGAACCACCAATACCAAACCCATCAAAAGGTAAATCTCCAATAAATTGAGCGCTTTCTTTTCTTAAATCTTCAAAAAGGCCTCCTTGAACAATACCGAATAAAAGCTGACTATTCTTCTTTTTAGCTTTTAAGCATCTCTTAGCCCATTGATGAGTCCTTTCCATTGATTTCTTTGTATAATCATAATCATCTAAAGGTGAAGTACATTCGTCAAAATTAAAAATAATATCAGCTCCTAAATCTTCTTGTATTTTAATTGAACTTTCTGGAGTAAAACGATGTTTAGAACCATCTAGATGAGAAGTAAAAGTTACCCCATCATCGTCTATTTTAACTAATTTACCTGTTCTATTAATATTCTCTTTTATATCTTCATCTTTAGAAATTTTTCCAACATTATTCCCAAATCCAGCTCCTAAGCTAAAAACTTGAAAACCACCACTATCAGTGATTATTGGCCCAGACCAATTCATAAACTTATGGAGACCACCCATTTTTTTAACAATTTGATGACCTGGCTGTAAGTACAAATGATAAGTATTAGCTAAAATAGCTTCAAAACCTATATTTTTAATATCTTCAGGGGTTAAGCTTTTAACTGTCGCTTTAGTAGCCACAGGAAAAAAGAAGGGCGTATGAATTACCCCGTGTCGAGTTTTAAGCAGTCCCAAACGAGCTTTTGATTTAGAATGTTTTTTTAAAATTTTGAACATTTTTATCTAAACTGGTTTAGATAAAAACCAGCTATGCCAAAGGCAACCGAAACATTTAAAGATTCTTTCTGACCCAACATAGGCAAATGAATAATTTGATCTGATTTTTTTAAAACTGAAGTAGAAACTCCTTTAACTTCATTTCCAATTACTAGAGCCAAGGGAAATTTGGGTTTAAATTTAAGATAAGGGATGCTTTTTGAAGTTTGTTCTAAAGCAACGATTTTAACTCCTTCTTTCTTAAGCTTATCAATTATCCGCCAAGTTTGCCATTGATGCTCCCAAGCGATATTTTTTTCTGCTCCCAAGGCGGTCTTAGAAATTTTAGGATGAGGCGGTTGACCGCAAATCCCGCCTAAAAAAATCTTATCTACAGCCAAAGCATCAGCCGTTCTAAAAATAGAACCAATGTTTTCTAAACTCCGTATATTGTCACAAACTATGTAAAACATATAAAATTCGAAAATCCGAGGTCTGACCTTCAGAAAAACATCGTGACTTCGGAATTAAGGTCGGACCTATTAAGCGGAACCTTTTGTTAAAGGTTCCTACTTAATTATGTCAGACCTTAGCTTATTGGACAAGTTAAAAGGGCTGTTAACTTTACGTCAACAGCCCCTTGTATTAATAAAAAGACTTCTATTAAAGAGCCTCTTGGCTCCATGGTCCCTTGGCATCAAAAGGAGTGTTAGTATTAGAATCAGCTTCCATAGCGCCTTTGATCATTTCTTTAGTATGAAGCCATGCGGGCTGACTCTTTTTAGGAAGCTTTTTAGAGGGCTTTTTAGGGAACTTTTTTCTCCTCTCAATTTTATTTAAAAACTGCCCAGGAGCGATTTTAATATGGAATTCCTCAAGAATATCAGGAAAAATTTCTCTCATCTCCTCTAATTCTTTGGGACTCAGTTCCGTTTTAGTTGCCCTGATTATCACCAAAAAAAACGTCCGAGGAAATTCAACAACAAAAGGATCATTCAGAGTTAGTTGAATACCCTCTTGCTCAATTACGGCTTTAATTGCTTTTCTAAACAATTTTTCCAATTTCTTTTTCATCTCGACCACCTTTTTCTAGGGGGTTAATAAATATACAAAAAATTTTCAAAAAACTGTGAATTAAGGTACAACTACAACTTTAAATATCTTAACAGATTATTATTTATCTGTCAACCCTAATCTATCCAGAGCTTTTGAGCCTCCTGCCAAATAGAATCATCATCATATTTTTCCCTTAACCAATACCACCATTCCGCGCCCCAAAGATAAGCCTCATTAAACCCAGTTCTCTTAGTATAATTAATTACTTCTTTAAATCTTTCTAAATTCATAGTTTTAGATTGCTCCTCTGGAGTAGTTTCCCAAATCATTAAATGATTCCATGGTTCAGCCTGTAATTCAATAATTATTGTTTTTTCTACTCTTGTAAACCATTTAACTAAATTAGCTCTTTTGTAATAAAATACAGGTGGAATTGGATATTGAATATGTTTTTGAAAAAAATCACTCCAAACAATCCGATATAGCGTTGTGCCGAAAATGTCCGCCCGGCGAGCCGGCTGAGTCCAACTACTTAATTCTCCACTAGCTGTCAAAAGAATAGGTCTATTATCTAATTCTCTAACTAAATTAATTTCTTTATCTAAAAATTCCTTATCTAATTTAGGACATTCTCCAAAACCCATTAAAAAAGGTTCATTTTCTACCTGCCATATTTTAATTGCCTTATTACCTTTATATCGATTAACAATCTGGGTAATTGCGGATAATAATTCATCATGATATTCTGATTGACTTAATCCCCTGGCCCAATCAGGAATATGACATTCTGGCCAACGAGGCACTTTTTGACCCATTACCAAAATAATTTCCATATCCCTTTTATCTGCTTCTTTAATTTGCCAATCCAAATCATCAAAAGAAAATTCATCTTGGGCCGGTTCAATTTTTTGCCAATAAGCAACTAATCGTATTTTCTTAACTCCTAATTCATCTAAAATAGCTAAATACATCTTTTTCCAATCTAATTCCATCTGCTCGGCAAAATATTGACTAAAGGTAACGCCGAAATCAATCTTCTCAACCACTGGCGCCTGTCCAGTAAAGAAATAAATAAAAAGACCAGATAAGAGAATAACGATTGAAATAAAAAGTATAAGAATAGTTTTTAAAATAAATTTCATATTTAAAAAGCTAATATACCTAAACCCAAAATAACAAATAAAATAGCAAAAACCTTTTGCAAAATAGCGCTTTGACTAATTTGTTCTTTAATAATTTCAGGAAATTTTTTAGATAAAAACAAAGCAAATAATAAAAGAAAAATATATTGAATACCCTGTAAAGCATTAACTAAGGCAACACTACCTAAGAAAATAGCGTAATTAAGCAAGACAAAAGATAAGGCTGACAAACTTTTATTAAAAACTGCTAACCGACCTGTTTTAAATTTAATTTTATCCGAAGTCTCAAATATTTTTTTACGAGTACTCGGCCAAGCAAAAAGTATTATTGCTCCCAAAACACCACCTAAACGAATCCAGATAAATCCATTAATAAATGGTTGTTCAATATAAATTAATTTAGTTAAAACATATGAGCCAGCAAAAAATAAAGCAGCTAAAATAGCCAAAGGCAATCTTTTAATTAAGGGTGTTTTAACATCTCCCAAAGCCAGCCGAGTTTTTTTTATAGGCCAAGACATAATCACTCCACCTAAGATCAAAAAACCAAAAGCAATCAACTGGTTAAAATTTAAATATCTTTCTAATAAAATATATGATAGAGCCAAGGTAAAAATAGGAACTAATCCACCAATAACTGGTGTAATTCTAGAAACCTCGCCCATTTGGACTGATTTGTAAAAAAAGAATATAGCAAAAACAAATAAGATACCAGCAATCAAACTAATAATGAGTTGTTCTGTTGGTAAAAGACTAAATCCCAAAGGAAATAAAAGAATAGTTAAACCACCTAAAATACCTACATAAAAAGCATAAGCCGCTGGCCGAAGCTGAGTATGTGAAAATAAATATTTATCAATTACAAAAACAATAGCAAAAAGAAAATGAGCAATAATGGCAATTAATAACCAGTTCATAAGTTTAATTTATTCTCTTTACAAATTTGAGCGTAGAATTCAGCGCTCGGTCGAATTTTACGTTCAAAAGTTTGATGATCTATTTCAACTAAACCAAACTTCGGCCAGAATCCCTTATCCCATTCAAAATTATCTAACAAAGACCAATAAAAATAACCTTTTACATCTACTCCTTCCTTAATTGCTCTGTGAGTCCAAATCAAATGATCTTTAATAAATTCAATTCGTCTTACATCTTGAGCATCAGCAATACCATTTTCCATTACATATATTGGTTTATGATACTTCTTCAAATCTTTCAAAACATGATAAATTCCTTCTGGATATATTTCCCAACCCATATTAGTAACTGACTTATTTTTATTACCAAAAAGGCGATGATGAAAATAATAATTCAAACCGATAAAATCTTGATGTTTCTTTATTTTTCTTAAAAAGTGATTGTTCCAAAAAAAATTAGCAAAAGGAAAATTCTCGAAATAGACATTATGTTTAGCAATTCCCACCTGACAATCTAAATCTATCAATTTTAATGATCTATAAGCTAACTTATGAGCTCTATTTAAACTATTTAAAACTTTAAAATATTTGAGAATACTTTTCTTTTGAGGTGGCCAAACGCCTCTAAAAAAACTATTAAAAGAAAATATATTAGGTTCATTTAAAGTTATCCAAAAATTAACCTGATCAAATAAATTCTCGCTGATAATTTTAACATAACGATCAAAATAATAAGGCGCTTTAGGATTAAGCCAACCTCCTTTTTCTGCTAACCACTGTGGTAAAGTCCAATGATACAAAGTAACAAAGGGTTCTATATTTTTTTCTTTTAAAGAAATTAAAACCTGACGATAGTGCTTAATTTCTTTTTCATTTATAACTCCCTCTTTTGGTTCAATCCGTGACCATTCAATAGAAAAACGATGGGCGTTATGATTTAATGACTTAGCAATATTAAAATCTTCTTCAAAACGATTATAATGATCACAAGCCCGACCTGAGATATAGTTTCGGGTTTGAAACATTTCTGGATATCGATCTTGTTGCCATTTTTCCCAATGATTTTTAGCTTGATTAGCTAAACGCCCTGCATTCCCTTTTTCCCATTTTGACCAATCATTAACATTCCCACCTTCTACTTGATGGGCTGAGGTGGCTGATCCCCACAAAAAATTTTCTGGAAACTTTAAATCTGGCATTTGGGACAAAAATGAGCTGACCGAGCGCCTATTTTAATTCTTTTGATTTTGGTTCGACATTTAAAACACAATTTTCCCTGACGTTGATAAACTTTAATCAAAGGGACAAAATTACCTTTCTGACCATAAGCATCAAAATAATCTCTGTTAGAACTCCCCTTTTTTTCAATAGCTAATTTTAAAATTCTTTTAATTTCCTGATAGATCTTTTTAATCTCTGCTGATTTAAGGGTTTTAATTATTCTAATCGGTAAAACTATAGCGTGGAATAGAATCTCATCTGAATAAATATTACCAATCCCAGCCACAAATTTAGGATCCATTAAAAGAGGCTTAATTTTACTATTTTTTCTTTTGTCTAATATTTTTCTAAAAAGACTAAGAGTAAACTTTCTATCCAATGGTTCAGGACCAAATTTTTCTTTTTCAAAATATTCTTCTAATTTTTCTTTTTCTATAACCTTAACAAAACCAAACTGGCGCAAATCATTATGAATTAAATAACTCTTATCGCTAAAATAATAAATTAAATGAGTGTGCTTGTTAATTTCTCCGTTAAGAATCAACTGGCCAGTTAATTTTAAATGAATAATTAAAGAATACCCACTAGATAACTCTATAATTAATAATTTAGCTCGTCGGCTAACACTTTTAATTTCAGCCCCAACAACAATCTTTTTAAACTTTTCTAAAGAATATTTAACTAATTTTACTAAATGAACCTCAACTTTCTCTATTTTCTTACCCTTTATTCTTTTGTTTAATTGTCTTGCAATAGTTTCTACTTCTGGTAACTCTGGCATAACTTATAATAAAAAGTAAGGGAGATATACTTTTAGCGGCGCTGAATTGCGGAGCGGGCATGGTTTTTTGCGAAGCAAAAAGAGCGAGCAATTCACGCAGTGAAAATCCAGGCTGGGGATTTTTACGTTAGCTAAAAGTGTATTCCCGAACTTTTTTATCTAGGTGTTTCCTCATATTGAGTACTAACTAAAACATCACTTAAAGTATCGATATCCTCTAAAACGATACCCGTACCACGCACCACAGCCGTTAATGGGTCTTCAACTAATTTAACCGGCATTTCAGTCTGTTCCGCGACTAATTTATCTAAGCCACGCAAAAGTCCACCACCACCAACCAAGAAAATTCCCCGTTCCATAATATCAGCCACTAATTCAGGTGGAGTTTCTTCAATAGTATTTTTAATAGAATTAACTAAAATTTTAACTGAACGACTTAAAGCTTTACGAATTTGAGAATCATCAATAGCCACTTCTTTAGGTAAACCAGTCACA
Organism: Patescibacteria group bacterium; assembly: GCA_018820085.1. Classification (GTDB taxonomy): domain Bacteria; phylum Patescibacteriota; class Minisyncoccia; order Portnoybacterales; family UBA2143; genus JAHJOV01. The sequence goes on along the minus strand of JAHJOV010000007.1, from coordinate 10,989 downwards.
ATATCCCGACCGCGCATAGTTGTCTCTATTTTCTCATCTAAAGAATAAGCCGAACCAACAGCAATCTTAATATCTTCAGATGTTTTTTCACCTAACAAAAGATTAAACTCTTCTCGAGCATAATGAATAATATCTTCATTAAGCTTATCTCCAGCTATCCGTAAACTTTTACTAACAACAATTCCACCCAAAGAAATAACAGCTACTTCAGTTGTTCCTCCGCCAATATCAACAATCATATTACCAGCTGGATCTTGAACTGGCATTCGAATACCAATAGCTGCCGCCATTGGTTCTTCAATTAAATATACCTCCCGAGCGCCAGCATTCCGAGTTGCATCCTCAACTGCTCTTTTTTCAACTTCAGTTACGCCTGAAGGAATACCAACAACTACTCGAGGTCTAGGTAAAAAAGAAAAACTTTCTCGATGAACTTTATCAATAAAAAACTTAAGCATTTGTTCAGTTACTTCAAAATCAGAAACAACACCAGCCACTAAAGGACGAGAAGCAACAATATGAGCCGGAGTCCGACCAACCATTTTTTTAGCCTCTTGTCCAATAGCCAAAATCTGACCAGTTTTTTGATTAATAGCCACAACTGATGGCTCATTAATAACAATACCTCTCCCTTTAACGTAAACTAATGTATTAGCTGTTCCTAAATCTATACCAATATCTTTAGAAAAATAACCAAAAAGATTATTAAATATTTTAAAATTCATTGACTATTTTATCTATTTTAACTAACTCTAGTTTATCACTATTTCTTTTCTTTATTTCAACTGAATCCTTATCTAAGGTCTTCTGACTAACAACTATCCGATAAGGAATACCAATTAAATCAGCTTCAGCAAACTTCTCTCCTGGTGTTTTATCACGATCATCATATAAAACTTCTATCTTATTCTCAATCATTTTTTTATAAATTCCATCAGCTTCTTTCTTGTTATTCATTAAATTAATCAAATGAACTTTAAACGGAGCAACCGATTCAGGCCAAATAATACCCTGCTCATCGTGTGAAGCTTCAACAATAGCAGCTAATAAGCGACCCAAACCAATTCCGTAGCATCCCATAACAATTGGTTTCCTCTTGCTATTCTTATCAACGAATTCAGCTTTCATAGCTTGACTATATTTAATTCCTAAATGAAAGATATGTCCAACTTCAATCCCATTCTTTTCTTCTAAAACACCCTTACACTCAGGACAATCTTTAATATCACCTACTTTTTCAAAATTAGCTCCGAAACCACATTTAGAACAAAAAAATATCTTGTCCTCACCCGTTTCAGCAAAAAGAATAAATTCATGAGATAAATCTCCACCAATGGTTCCAGAATTAGCTTCAACCGCAACAACATCTAAACCAGTTCGTTTAAAAATATTTAAATAAGTAATCTTAACTTTTTCATAAAAAGCTATAGAATCTTTTTCAGAAGAATCAAAACTATAGAGATCTTTCATAATGAATTCACGAACCCGTAATAACCCACCAGTAGCTCTTATTTCATTACGAAACTTATTTTGAATCTGATAAAGATACAAAGGTAAATCTTGATAAGAACTAACTCTTTTTCTAATTAAGTCAGTTATAACTTCCTCATGAGTTGAACCTAAGCCAAATTTTTTTTCGTGACGATCTCTGACTATAAATAAGGGCGGATCAATTTCATCCCAGCGTTTTGTTTCCTGCCAAAGATTCTGAGGAATTAAAGTTGGCATCAATAATTCTTGACCACCAAGCTTATTCATTTCTTCCCGAATAATATTTTCTATTTTACTGTGGACTCGCCAACCAAGAGGCAAAAAAGTATAAATACCAGCTGCTAACTGATCAATAAAATCACCTCGGATTAAATACTTATGACTGACCGTTTCAGCTCTTTTAGGCGCTTCTTTTTTAGTTTTAGCAAAAATCTGTGATTGTCGCATATATTCATCTTATCATAAAAGACAAAACTGAACAATAAAAAAAGATCTCGATTATCAGGTCGGACCTTAGATTATTTATCGCTAACTCGAGGTCGGACCTTATTTTGCCGAACCTCTGCTGAGGTGCGGACAAAATAATGTCGGACCTCTAATCTATCTTATTTCCCCTTTTTAATTTTTAAATACTTTTTTAGATAAACAAACTACTTCGCTTCTAAAGATAATATTCTTTTTTTATGATCTTGTATTTCTGTTTCATACTTTTGATAAAGTTCAGTCGAGACTATTCCTTCTTGTTTTAGGCTATCTAACTGATTGACAATTTTATCTTGACCATCCAAAACCTCGCCAAACTTACTATCAACTTTTTTATCTATTTGATTAAACTTTTCATCAATGCTATTAAATTTTTTGTCTAAATAATTTACAAAATCCTTGTCCATAATATTTACATTATATCATAAAACTACAAAAACTAAAATATCCTAAGAATATCCCGCCAGGTGACGGCGATCATTAATATAATAAGTATAGCAAATCCAGCTGTATGAGCAATGCCTTCTATTTTCTGACTAATTGGTGAACCCTTAATTTTCTCAATAGCTAAGAAAAGCAACCGACCGCCATCTAAAGCTGGAAAAGGCAGAACATTAATGATAGCTAAGTTAATATTTAAAATAGCTGTAAATTGAAGAATATAAATAAAACCAAGTTGAGCAACTTGTCCAGTTAAATTAAAAATACCAACTGGTCCAGCCACATCAACAATCATTTTACCAGTTGTAATCAATTGCCAAATAATTGTAACAAAAGTAACAAGAATTAACCAAGTTAAGTTAATTGTATCAACCACACCCTTATACAAAGACTGATACCAAGGATAAGAAACAATAGCTGTTCGAGCTAGAGCTACGCCTAAAGACCCTTCATCTTCTGGATAAAAAGCGCGAAGAACTACTTCTTTTTCTAAAACCTGATCACCTCTTTCAATAACAATAATAACTTTATCTCCCTTATGATTACTAGTAAATCCCTGAACATCTTTTATTGTATTAATTCGAAATTCAGAATTCGAAATTCGAAATTCTCTAATCGTATCGCCCATTTTTATCTCAGCTTCACTAGCTGGAGATTCTAAAGAGACCTGAACAATTTGAACTCTTGATTCTTCAACTATTTCATCACCCTCAACAATAGCTGGCAAACCAATCCAATGACCTATTCCTAAAAGCAAAATAGCCAAAAGAATATTCATAGTTACTCCCGCGACTAAAATCTTAGCCCTAGTCCCAATTGACTTACTATAAAAAGCGCGATTAGTATCAGTATCACTTTCTTTTTTACCATCTTCACCAAAAATTTTAACAAAACCGCCTAAGGGTAAAAGATTTAAAGAATAAATGGTCTCGCCTTTTTTAATACCAAAAATCCGGGGCGGAAAGCCAAAGCCAAATTCCTCAACCTTAATCCCAGCTCGTTTAGCTAAAATAAAATGGCCTAATTCATGAACAAAAACAATCAGGCCTAAAATTAAAAGAAATACAATAATAGTTGTAAACATATTAAATAGTCATTATTTCTGATTCTTTTCTATTTTTCATTTCCTCCACCTTCTTATTATACTCATCAATCAGTTTTTGTAATTCATCTTTAGCTCTAAATTTTTCGTCTTCAGTAATTTCCTTGCTTCTTTCTAAATTCTGAATCTCCCGCCAAACCTCTTCTCGATGCCGTCGAATACTAATCCGACACTCTTCAGCTTTTTCTTGAAGAATCTTAGCTATTTCTTTTCTTCTTTCTTCGCTCAAAGGAGGAATAGTTAAACGAATAAATTCTGCTTCAGCAATCGGACTTAATCCTAAACTAGATTTTCGAATAGCTGATTCGATATTTGGAACAACTGCCTTATCCCAAGGTCGAATAATAATAGCTCGTGGTTCTGGTATCTGAATAGCAGCTAAATCTTTAAGAGCCATTTTTTGACCATAAGCCTCCACTTTCAAATTCTCCAATAAACTTGGCGTCGCCCGACCAACTTGTAAACCCATAAATTCATTTTTAAGATATCCAATCGTCTTTTCAAGTTGAGGTTTAATTTTATTAATAATTTCTTTGTACATACTTATTCATGCATTCCAACAAAAATCTTGTTTGGATCTTGAGGATTAATAACAATGTTTTTAATATTTCTTCCACTATTTAATTCATGAACTGTCCAATTAACTCCTTGATCTAAGCTTCGATAAAGAATAGATCCAGCTCCATAATAAAGATGGTCTGTGTTCTGAGGATCTATAGCTAAACTCAAAACCGGCTCTGATTCAGGCGGCATGATAATAGCTACTTCTTGCCAAGTTTGACCACTATTTTTTGAAGTCAGAAGCCCATACTTAGAACCAGCGTAAAGAATATTTGTCCGCTCCATATCAATTATTAAATTTTCTATACCCTGAGCCTGACTAAATCCTTCTAAGACCTCTTTAAAAGATTGCCAGGTTAAACCCTTGTCTGATGTTTTGTAAATTCCCTGATCAAAAGTACTAACATATACTTGTCGAGTATCTTTAGGATTAATAACAATATCAGAAATAACATCATCAAACCATCTCATAATCTTCCACGATTTACCATAATCGGTACTCTTAAGAAAACCACCTTGAGCCGTACCTATATAAACAACTGAAGAATCGTAATTATCAACGGCTACAGCAAAAACAGCATATCCTTCTTCAGAAACGACATAAACTTCTTCCCAGGATTGACCTCCGTCCTGACTCCTAAAAACCCGTCCCTTTTTATTCTGATAAGCGCCGATGTAAAGACGATCAACATTTTTATCATCAATAGCGATATCATAGACATTAGCCCGGCTATCTAAAACTCCATTCTGATCATTTAATTTTTGCCAAATCTGACCTTGATTAAAACCCTTATAAATCCCATCAATTCGGGTACCAGCATACATTATATCCGGACCACTAGTACTAATAGCTAAACTTAAAATATTTAAACGAGCTAAAGAAACTTCACCCTCAACTGACAATTGCATCCAGGTCTCGCCCATATTTTCAGATTCAAAAATTCCACCATCCTTAGATATAACTGTTCCACAATCAAAAGGAAGAAGAACTAAAAAAGAAAAAATAGGAATAATAACTAAAAATGATTTTTTCATACTATATCTCTAACATTAAAACCTCTAAAGCTAATTTAGCATTGATACTTGGATTAGCTAAGAGCCAATTTGTATTTTTGATTGTCTCAATAATACTTTTTAACTTAGTTGATGAATAAGACCCTTTGTATTGAGAAACATTTAAATTAATAATTAAATCAGAACAATTGTTATCCAATAAAATCAAATCTCTAAACCAAAAAATCCAATGATTAAGAATCTGTCGAGCTATTGGTATATTTTTAGATATTTCCTCAGCATATTGATAACGTTGATTTAAATCAACTTTTAATAATTCTTCTAGTTTACCAACAGTTTTACTCTGCTCTTCTAAAAGTTCTGGATTTTCTAAATATCTAACAGCTAAACCAGGTCGACCATTAGCTAAGCGAATAATCTGTTCTTTAGCTTTAGGAAGTGATTTTTTAATTTCCTGACTTGAGACCGGTAAAAAATTAACTATCTGACAGCGTGAAATAATAGTTGGTAAAAGCATCTGCGGATTAGCAGTTATTAGAATCAAAATTGCCTGACCGCTCGGTTCTTCTAATGTTTTCAAAAGACAATTAGACGCTTCAATGTTCATCCTTTCAGCCTGATCAATCAAAGAAATCTTATAATCAGCCCTATAAGGAAACATATTCATTTGATGCTGTACTTCTCTAACCTGACTAATATTAATAGCTGATTCCTTTTTAATATCTTCTTTTTCGGTTATCTCGGGTTCAATAATTAAAACATCTGGATGAACCACTTTATCCATTTCTTTACCAACCAACATTTTAATAAATTCCAAAGCTACGGTTCTCTTGCCCAAATGAGCTGAACCAGTAAAAAGATAAGCATGAGCTGTCTTTTTCTTCTCAATGCTTTTCTTTAAAAAATCCAAAACCCGACTATGTCCAATAATCATAAATATATTCTATCATAAACTTTAAAATCCATAAAGGTCAGACCTAAAAAATGACAAGACTCGAATTAATAAGGTCGGACATAGAAAAGTAGTGACCTTACGAAGCAAGGTTACGCTTTTCAGGTCCGACCTTAATTCTGACTTAATTCTGAAGCAACCAGATTCCTCAGAGGTCCGACCTTAATTCTGTTGCCACATTCCATAGAGGTCAGACCTTTACTGAAGGTCTGACCTCGTCTCCGATTACCACAATTAAAACCTTTTTTTATGTTGTTCAACAACCTCAATCACAAACTCTTTAATTGCTCGTTCAAATCTTTCTTGAGAAAACTTTTCTGCCCTTTTTCTAATTAAAAGAGGACTGTAATTATCAATATTAAGTAAGAGACGTCTAACCCCATCAGCCAACCCTTCTGGTGTAAGATCATCAAAAAAATCACCAGTTATTCCTTCTAATATTGTTTCTGTCGCCCCACCTCGACGATAAGCTAAAACCGGTTTACCAAAACCCATAGCTTCTACTGGAGCGATACCAAAATCATCTTCACCCGGAAAAAGAAAAGCCCGACAATTTTGAAAATATTGTTTGACTACCTCGTCTGATTGCCAACCTAAAAATTTAATGTTATCCCGAGCCATTTCCTGTAATCCTTTCTTTTCCGGCCCTTCACCAATAATAACCAATGGTATCCCTAGTTTATTAAAAGCCCTAACAGCTAAATCAATTTGTTTATAAGGAGTTAACTGAGAAACGATTAAGAAATAATCCTTAAATCCGACTCTTGTATTCATTGAATCTAATACCACCGGTGGATAAATCACTTTTGACTCTCGGCCATAGAATTTTTCAATTCTACCAGCCGTTGATTTAGAATTAGCGATAAAATAATCAACCCTAGAAGCAGCTGATTTATCCCATATTCGGATATAATGCATAATAATCCGAATAGCCATATTAGTTAAAAATCCTTTTCTTTGCTGTTGAACATAAGAGGTATAAGCATCCCAACCAAACCTCATTGGACTATGACAATAACAAATATGAATAGCCTGAGGACGAGTAATAATGCCTTTAACAAAACTATTAGAGGAAGAGATAATTAAATCAAATTCGCGTAAATCAAATGTTTCTGGGGCCATAGGAATAAAAGGTAAAAGATATTTCTGACGATTTCTCCAAAACTTAGGAAACTTTTGTAAAAAAGAAGTATGAATTTTAGTATTTTGAAAATAATGACCCATTTTCTTCTCATCATAAAGCAGAGTAAAAATTTCAGCCTTAGGAAATATTTTTCGCAAATTTAAAAAGACCCTCTCGGCCCCTCCAAAACGAATCAAATAATCATGAATTAAAGCTACTTTCATAAACCAGTTAATACACTCAATGTTTCCTGAGCGCATTTTTGCCAGGAAAATTTCTTAACATTCTCATAACCTTGACTAATTAATCTTTTCTTAAAATCTTGATCTTCAATAATTTGATACATTCTTTGGCATATTTCTTCAGCATTTCTCGATTCAACTAAAACTGCTCCTTGACCAGCAACTTCGGGCATTGAAGAAACATTAGAAGTGATAACTGGACAACCAACTGACTGAGCTTCTAAAATTGGAATACCAAAACCCTCGTAAAAAGAAGGAAAAATAAACATATCTGCATTTTTTAATAACTGCCACTTTTTCTCTTCAGAAACATAACCCAGTTCAGAAATTTCGAATTTCGAATTTCTAATTTCTAATTTAATTTTATCATATCCATACCCCTGAGCGCCAACTAAAATTAATTGATGTGGCACTTGATGTCTTTTCTTTAATAATTCAAAAGCTCTAACTAATCCTTGAACATTCTTTTTTGTTTCCAAACGACCAAGATAAAGGATGTATGGTTTGGTCGACTCAGAGGTCGAATCTCTTCCAATGTTAAACCTCTTTATATCTACACCATGATGAATAACATATATTTTATCTGGATCACCGCCATATAATTCAACTAGATCTTTTTTAGTATTCTCCGAAACAGCAATAATCTTATGGGCATTCTTTAAAGCATATTTAGTACTCCAACGCAAATATCTTCTATGTTTCTGAAGATACATCTCTGGATAATACTCATATTCTAAACCATGAATTGTAACAACTGAATTCTTAGGATGAACTAAGGGTAAAACATGAACTGGAATAAATAAAACATCAGGCCTATTAAAAACCATTTCTGCAGACAGCCTAATTTGAGTCCACATAGGCAAAGGCCACTTTAAATTTTTATCAGAATATAAAACAAAACGATGCTTTTTGGAGCCCTCCAGCATCGCCAAATGTTTAATTAACTGATAAGAGTATTCTTCTACGCCAGTACGCGGCTCCTTAAAAGCAGCCATAGCGTTAATCCCTATATTCATACTACTTTTTACTCATAATACTTCGTTTATAAACTTCCAAATGGTCTAAAGCTGTCCCAGTTCCTTTAGCAACACAAAGCAATGGCTCTTTAGCAATCCGACAAGTAACACCAACTGCTTCGCTAATTAAAGTATCTAAGTTTTTAAGTAAAGCGCCACCTCCGCTCAAAACCATACCATGATCCATAATATCAGCCACTAATTCTGGAGGTGTCCCCTGAAGAACACTTTTAACCGATTTAATAATCTCCCCTAACTGATCGGAAATTGCTTCTGTTATCTCATTTCCTTTTATATCTATCGTCTTAGGTAAACCACCAACTAAATCCCGACCCTGAATACTCAAAACTACTTCCTTTTCTTGAGGCAAAGCACTTCCAATTTTTATCTTAATCTTTTCAGCTGTCCTGTCACCAATAGCTAAATTATGTCTCTTACGAATATATTCACTAATAGCTTGATCTAACTTATCACCACCAACTCTAACTGAAGCGCAAGAAACTATCCCACCCAAAGAAATAACAGCCATCTCTGAAGTTCCTCCGCCAATATCAATAATCATTTGTCCAACTGGATCATTAATCGGTAAACCAGCTCCAATAGCAGCCAAAACAGGTTCTTTAACCACATAGGCATTTTTAGCCCCAGCTTTAATAGTTGCTTCAACTACAGCCCGTCTTTCAGTTGAAGTAATCCCAGCTGGAACCGAAACCATAACATCGGGTCGGAAAACCCGCCAACGACCTAAAACCTTACCAATAAAATATCTAAGCATTGCTTCAGTAATCCGATAATCAGCAATAACTCCATCTTTCATTGGCCGCGAAACAGTAATTGTTTCTGGAGCCCGTCCTAACATTTCCTTGGCTTGATTACCAATAGCCATAATTCGATTATCTTCAATTGAAATAGCTACGACTGTTGGTTCGTTAACAACAACGCCTTTTTTTGGTAAATATACTAATGTATTAGCGGTACCTAAATCGATACCAATTTTTTTTGCTAACATAATCTTTTAATACTTGCTCCTAATTTTTGTAATCTCTCTTCTATTTTTTCATACCCCCGGTCTATTTGATAAATATTTTCAATAATTGACTCACCTTGAGCAATTAAAGCAGCGATAACCAAGGCAATACCAGCTCTGATATCTGGACTAATCAAACGACGACCATATAATTTAGTTGAACCCTGAACAAGAACACGATGGGGATCAGCCATAATAATTTTAGCCCCCATCTGATTAAGAGAATCCGTATAAAACAAGCGTCCTTCAAAAATTGTCTCATGGATTAAAGAAAGGCCTTCAGCTTGAGTCATTAAAACTGTAAAAGGTGACTGCAAATCAGTTGGAAAGCCAGGATATTCATGAGTTTTTAAATTAACTGCTTTTAATTTAAAACTCTGCTTAACTTTAACAAAATCTTTACCAATTTCTAAATTAGCTCCAGCCTTATCCAGTAAGGACCAGAAAACCTCTAAATGACTAGGTTCTATATTAGTAACTTTAATCGGACTATTACTAGCCACTCCTAAAATAATAAAACTACCTGCTTCTAATCTATCAGGAATAACTCGACACTGACCGCCTTTCAATGATTTAACCCCTTCGATATCTATAAAGGGAGTTCCAGCTCCTTTAATCCTAGCTCCTAACTTATTCAAAAAATCAGCTAAATTAACAACTTCTGGTTCAGAAGCAGCATTGATTAACTTTGTCTTCCCTTTAGCTAAGACAGCCGTTAGAATCATAGCTTCAGTAGCTGTAACACTAATCAAAGGAAAAACAAACTTAGTTCCTTTTAATTGTTTAGTTGATAAATGATATCCTTTCCTAGTTTCTTTAACCTTAGCCCCAAAAGCTTCGAAACCATCCATAAAGATATCACGTGAACGTTGACCAATGACACAACCGCCAGGTCGACAAAAATCTATTTCTCCCTGACGAGCTAATAAAGGACCAACCATGAGGATAGAACCTTTTAATCTAGAAACAATATCAGGGTTCAACTGAGTCGTTTTAATCTTCTTAGCTTCTAATTGATAAATTCCCTTGGAATTATTCTTAATTTCTACCCCAACTTCCTTAAGTAATTCAATTAAACGAAAAATATCCTCAATTTGAGGAATATTAGAAACAGTTATTTTCTCATCTGTCAAAAGACAAGCTGCCAAAATTTTTAAAGCAGCATTTTTAGCTCCATTAACTTTAATCGTTCCTGCCAATGGCTGATTTCCTTTGATCACAAATCTCTCCATATATCTCTATCCTACTCCAAGCCCCATCTCTTGGCAAGATAATAGAAATCTATTAATGAGGTTAGACCTTCAGTAAAGGTCTGACCTCTGCGGAATGTGGCAAATAACCCGAGGTCGGACCTTGTTTTGCCGGACCTCTGCTGAGGTGCGGACAAAATAATGTCGGACCTCTAGACAAACCCCATAACTCTATAGCTATAATTTAGAAATAAAAAAGAGTCGCCAATCTTTACTGGCGACTCCTATTTACAATTCATTTGAGTTTTATTCAGGAAGACCTGCTACTAATTCTTCGAGTGTCATAT